>RFHH01000069.1 GCA_003696075.1 Acidobacteriota bacterium | reverse complement strand
CCGGGAGCCTTCCGGCCCCGGACGCCGGCCCTGCCGGCCTGAGCCCGCCGCGCGGGCGCGGGCCGCACGGCGCCGCGTTTTTGGTATCTTGCGGGGGCCGGCGCACCGGAGCCGTCGCGCCGGCCGGAAGGCGAGGGGAGGCGTGGATCGGTCCGCCAGCGGCCCGCGTGGGGTTTTGCGCGCGGCGCTCGCGCTGCTCGCGCTCGTTTCGGGAGCGCCCGTCTGCTGGACCGCGCCGCCGGAGAGCGGCGCGGGGGAGGACGGCTTCGCCGCGATCCGCGCGCTGATCGACCAGCGCCGTTTCGCCGAGGCGCGGGAGCGGGCCCTCGAGAAGCTCCGCGAACTCGAGGAGCACGGGCTCGGCGACACGCTCGCGGCGGCGGAGGTGCTCGACCTGGCGGTCGACGCCGCGCGCCGCGCGCCGGCCGTCCCGAGCGAGGAGGACGAGCGCCTGGCCCGCCGGGCGATCGCGATCAAGGAGCGCGAACTCGGGCGCGAAGACGCGGGCACGGCGCTGAGCTGGCATCAGTACGGCACGGTGCTCCACCGGCGCCGGCAGCTCGAGCAGGCGCGCCGCGCGTACGAGACCGCGCTGGGGATCCGCGAGCGGCTGTTCGGCACCGAGGCGCTCGAAATCACGCCCACGCTGGTGAACCTCGGGGGCCTGCTGGTCGATCTCGGCGAGCGCGAGGCGGCGCTGGGCGTCTACGAGCGCTGCCTGGCGATCCGGGAGCGCCGGCTGCAACCCGGTGACCCCAGACTGGCCACGATCCACCGGAACATCGGCCTCCTGCAGATGGAGCTCGGCCGCACCGAGGAGGCGGTGAGCCATCAGCAGGAAGCCCTTCGCATCGTGCGCGCGGCCTTCGGCGACCGGCACCCGCGGACGGCCTCGGCTTACGACGCCCTGTCGGCGGCGCTGCTCCAGGCGGGACGATTCGACGAGGCGATCGAGGCCTCGCGGCGCGGGATCGACATCGCCGAGGCGGCCGGCGACGGCCTCGCCGCGGCCGTGGCTCGCGGCAACCTGGCGACGATCCTGATGCAGCTCGGCCGCCTCGCCGACGCTCAGGATCTGTTCGAGCGCGCGCTGGCCTACTTCGCTGCCCACCCGGATCACGAGCCTCTGGCGCGGGCGCAGGCGCTCAACAACTCCGGGCTGCTCCTGGCGCGGCTCGGCGACACTTCCGAGGGACGGCGCCGCATCGAGCAGGCCCTGGCGATCCGGCGGCGGAGCCTGCATCCGGACGATCCGGCGATCGCCGAGTCGATGATCGCGCTCGGGCACACCCACTGGTTCGAAGGCGATCTGGAAAGCGCCTTCCGGCGGTACGGCGAGGCGGCGCGGCGACTCGAAGCGGCCCTCGGGCCGGATCACCGGTCGCTGGCGCAGGCTCTGTACGACCAGGGGCTGGCGGCCCGTTCGATGGGCCGGCGGCGAGAGGCGCGGCGGCTGATCGAGCGCGCCACGGCGATCGAATCGCGCTACGAGAAGGATGCCCCCTCGGTGGAGGCGGCGCGCGATCACGAGATGCTGGCCGTCCTCTCGTTCGAGCTGGGGGACGACGCGTCGGCGGCGCGGGAGTTCGAGCGAGCGGAGGAGGTCCTCCGCCGCACCGTCGGACTCGACCATCCGGCCGCTGCCGGCACTCTCCACCAGCACGCCGCCTTCCTGGCGGCGCGGGGGGACGCGGCGGGCGCCCTGGAGCTCGCGTTGCGCGCGTGGAGGTCGAGCCGCGAGGGCTTGCGGGCGCAACTGGGCGGCCTGCCGGAGCGACAGGCGCTGCAGATCGCCTTGTCCATGAGAGGCCGCTCGGGGCGGGACGTCGCCCTCGGCCTTGCCGCCGGAGGCCGCCTCGCTCCGGCGCAGATCGCGCGGGTGTGGGAGGCGCTGATCGCCTCCCGGGCGCTCGTGCTCGACAGCCTGATCCACAGGCGGCTCGCGGAAGCCCGGGGCAGCCGCGACGCGCGGCTCGCGCTCCTGCGCGCCCGCCGGAACCTCGCCGGGCTGATCGTGCGCGGACCGGGATCGACGCCGGCCGCGGCCTACCGCGACGCCATCCGGCGCGCCCGCGCGGAGGCGGAAAGGGCGGAACGCGAGCTGGCGCGCGCCGGAGGGCCCGAGCCGGCGCCGGTGGAGGGCATCACGATCGATGCCGTGCGCGCGGCGCTGCCGCCGGATGCGGCGCTGATCGCATGGGCGCGCTTCGACGAGGCCGGGAGGACCGGGGAGGTTCGGGGGGCGTACGTCGCGTTCGTCCTCCCCCCGGGAAAAGCCGATCCCATCGCCGTGCCTCTGGGCGATGCCGGTCGGATCGAAGAGCTGGTCCGGCGGTGGCGCGAGGAAATCTCGGCACCTCCGCTCGCCGCTGGCCGCGATCGTCACGAGGCGGACGCGCGCTACCGAGAGGCGGCGGAGTCGCTGCGCCGGGCGGTCTGGGATCCGGTGGTCGCGAAGGCCGGAGGCGCCCGGGTGCTGTTCGTCGTTCCCGACGGGGCGCTGCACGCCGTCAATCCCGCCACCTTTCCGGCGGCCGGCGGCCGCTTCTGGGCCGAGACCGGCGCTCCGGTCCACCGGCTCACCTCCGAGCGCGATCTGCTGCGCGGCGCGCCGGTTCGCCGCGGGCGAGGTCTGCTGGCGGTCGGGGGGATCGACTTCGATGCGGGTGCGCGGGCGGGCGCACCTGAGGACGTGGAAAGCGCCATGCCGCCGTCCGAGCGGGATTCCGCCCGGAGCCGGGACGGCTGCTGGCGGCTCGTTCCCGCGCGCTTCGCGCCGCTTCCGGGAACGGAGCGGGAGGTCACCGATCTGGCCGAACGGTGGCGCGCTTCGGCCGCTCGACGCGGGGCCCCCGCGGCGGTCCGGATCGTCACCGGCGCCGCCGCGGACGAAGCGACGTTCCGCCGGGAAGCCCCAGGGCGCCGGATCCTGCATCTCGCGACGCACAGTTTCCGGATCGAAAGCGACTGCCCCCGGACGGTCCCCGCCGGCGCACGCGGCGAAGCGCCGTTCGCGCCGGGGCCGGTGCTGCCGGTGCCGATCGACCCGCTGTTCCGAACCGGACTCGCCTTGGCCGGCGCCAATCGCGCACCGATCGGCGCCGGGCCTCAGGGCTCCGGGCGGGACAGCGCCGCGGACGACGGCCTGCTGACCGCCGCCGAGATCGCCGCGCTCGACCTGACGGGCGTGGAGTGGGTGGTTCTCTCCGCTTGCGACTCCGGACTCGGCGAGGTCCGCACGGCTGAAGGCGTTCTCGGCCTGCAGCGTGCCTTCTTCGAGGCGGGCGCGCGCACGGCGATCGTGAGCCTGTGGCCGGCGGACGATTCCGCGACGCGTGAGTGGATGGCGGCCCTCTATCGCGCGCGCCTGGAGGAACAGCGGCCCACCGCCGAGGCCGTGGCGGCGGCGACGCGGGAGGTGATCGCGGTGCGCCGGGCCTCGCACCGCCCGGTCCACCCGTTCTACTGGGGGGCGTTCGTCGCGGCGGGTGACTGGCGTTAGCCGCTGGCGGCAGCGGAGGAGAGATGGCGTTCCGATTCTGGCGCCGCGTCCGCATCGCTCCCGGCGTGACGCTGAACTTCAGCCGCTCGGGTGTTTCCGCGTCGATCGGCCCGCGAGGGGCGAAGTTCACCGCCGGCCCCCGCGGCCGTCGCGTGACCTTTGGTATTCCGGGAACCGGACTCTTCTACACGCACGCACTGCCGTCGCGCGGCGCCGCAAGCTCTGCGTCACGGCGCGCCGAGGCGCTCGAGCGCCGGCTGACGCCCGGTTTCTTCGAGCGGCTGTTCACCCCCGCGCACGAGCGGGCGTTCATCGCCGGGTGCCGGGAGTTCGTGCGCGGAGACGAGGTGGCGGCGCTCGAGCGGCTGCGCGAGGCGCTGCACCTCGCCGACGGCGCCTTCCTCGCCGGGTACCTGGCCCTCGCCCTGGACCGGCCGTCGGAGGCCGCCGCTTTCCTCGCATCGGCGGCCGAGCGGGGGGAGGAGCTGGGCCGCACGTTCCGCCGCTACGGCCTCGATCTCGACCTCGAGCTGCCGGTGACGCCGGAGATCACCGCTCACGTCCGGCCCGGCCTCGCCGGCGCGCTGCTCGGGCTGGTCGAGGCGAAGCAGCGTCTCGGCCGACGCAAGGAAGCGATCGCCGCGCTCGAGAGGCTTCTCCGGATGCGCCCCGGCGACGTGGTCGTCAAGGTGTCACTGGCCGAGCTTCTCCTCGAGGCGGATCCGGACGCCGGAGCGGAAGGCCGCCGGGCGGCGGAACGCGTCGTGGAGCTCGCCGAAGGGCTGGGCAACGAAAGTCCGGCTCATGCCGCGATGCTCCTGTACAAGGGGCGCGCCCTGCGCCGCCTCGGCCTGCTCGACGCCGCACGCGAGGCACTCACCGCGGGGCTGCGCCGGCGCAAGGGTCGCCCTCCCGAGCTGCTGCGCGCCTTGCGCTTCGAGCGCGCCCTGGTCTACGAGGCGCTCGGGCGGACGCGGCAGGCGCGGGCGGATCTCGAGCGGCTCTACGCGGAGGATCCCCACGACGCGGAAGTGGCCCGCCGCCTCGGCCGGACCTGATCACGGCCGATTCCCACTGTCTGGAAACGGTTGGATGCGCGGGTGGCTGGGGCCGCGTTGGGGATATAACATATTCGTAAGTTAGTATCCCTGCTCAGCCAACGGGTGGACGATGGCCGAAGCCTCCAACGGGTGCCTGGCGCCGGAGCGCATCCTCGATCACATCACCGACGGGATCCTCATCGTCGGGCACGACGAGACCGTGCTCTATGCCAACGATGCGTTCGCTCGCATCGTCGGCCGGGAGGGACAGGACCTGCGCGGCCGGAAACTGTCCCAGCTCGTCCCGGCCGAGACGCTGGCGGCCATCTCGCCGAAGCGGCTCGAGGTGCCTCGCGGGCAGGTGCACGTGCACTTCAACGTTCAGCTCGGCGGGCCCAGCGCTCGCTGCTCGTATTGCTTCACCGCGTACCCTTTCCTGGACGAGGCGAACCGCTGCGTCGGGCTCATCGAGAACTTCCGCAACATGGATGCGCTCCGCGACACCATCCTGGAACTGGAGGAAGTGAATCGGGTCATCCGGCGGGAGAAGGAGCGAACGGAGCGAATCCTCGACGCCGTCGGAGACGGCGTTTTCACCGTCGACCGGGAGCGGGTGATCCGGTCGTTCTCTCGCCGACTCGAGCGGATCACCGGGGTCAGCGCCGCGGAGGCGGTGGGTCGCCGTTGCGACGATGTCCTCCGGGGCGAGAAGTGCTCGACAGACTGCCCGCTCCTGTGGACGCTCGAACACGGCAAGCCGGTCGACGGCTGCCGCGAGCGAATCGTGCCGGGCGGGAACGAGCGTGTCGTGGAGGTAACGACGGCGCAACTGCTCGACGAGGACGATGAGGTCGCCGGCGTGACGGCCTTCGTCTATGACCGCACGGAGGTCGTCGCCCTGCGGCGGGAGCTGGCCCGGATCAGCGCCGTCCCCGGGATCGTTGCGCTCAGTCCGGCGATGCGGAAGGTCCTCCAGCAGGTTCGTGTAGCGGCCGAGACCGACGTAACCGTCCTGATCACCGGCGCCTCGGGAACGGGTAAGGACGTGGTGGCCCGCACCATCCACCAAACGGGGCCTCGCCGCGACCGGCCGTTCGTCGTCGTCAATTGTGCTGCGCTCACCGAGACCCTCCTTGAGAGCGAGCTTTTCGGCCACGTCCGAGGCGCCTTCACCGGTGCGGTGCGCGACAAGCCCGGCCGCTTCGAGCTGGCCGACGGCGGCACGATCCTCCTGGACGAGATCGCCGACACCTCGCCGGCGCTTCAGGCCAAGCTGCTGCGGGTGCTCCAGGACAAACAGTTCGAGCGTGTGGGCGGAACCGACTCGCGCCGGGTCGACGTCCGCATCATCGCGGCGACCAACCGCGATCTCGCCGCGGAGGTCGCCGCCGGGCGGTTCCGCGAGGACCTCTATTACCGGCTGGCGGTGCTCGAGATTCACCTCCCACCGCTGCGAGAGCGCCGTGCCGACATCCCGCCGCTCGTCGAGCATTTCATGGAGAAATTCCGGGCGAAGTACTACGCGGGCCGCGAGGAGGAATTCCGGGGAATCTCGAACCGGGCGATGGCGATGCTGCTCGCCTACGACTGGCCAGGCAATGTGCGGGAGCTGGAGCACGCGATCGAGGTCGCGATGGTGACGACGACGACCGGTCGCATCGAGCGCGCGTTCCTGCCCCCGGCGATCCGCCGCGCCGTCGCGCCGGAGACCGTTCCCCCGGACGAAGCGGTCCCCACCGGACCGGAGCAGGAAGAGCAGCGACGCATCCTCGAGGTGCTGCGGCGGAATCGCTGGCACGTCACGCGTTCCGCGCGCGAACTCGGCATCAGCCGCACGACTCTCTGGCGGCGAATGAAGCGATACGACTTGATCCGCTGACCCCGTCACCTGAAACGATCCGTCGCACGAAACGCACCGTTTCTCTCACCTGAAACAATCTGTTTCGCTCGCACCCGCTGCTCTCAGCGTGGGTTCCGAAGGCCTTTTTTCTCAATGACTTGCGACGACGGGCGTCTCTGATGCTGGCATGCCCTTTGCCTTACTAACCGGTGTCGCGTCTCGGGAAAGACGCGGAAGGAGACAGGACGATGAGCACCGGAAAAGCGATCGCGGTGCGAGCGCTGGCCCTCGCGGCCGCCGCGCTGCTGGCGGCAGGCGGCCTGGGCACGGCCCTCGCCGCGAGTGGAACCAAAGCGCAGGTCGAGCTGTGGAAAGCGAGCTGCCGCGTCTGCCACCAGCCGAAAGGGAGCGCGAAGCCGCTCTCGCCTTCGTCGCTGATCGGCATGCAGTGGCAGCGCTTCTTCGCCAAGCAGTTCGCCCGGACCCACGCCAGGCTGACGCATCCGGAGAAGAAGCGGGCGCTGGGCGAGATCCTCACACCCGAGATCCGTAAGCAGCTCGAGAAGTTCCTAGTCGACCACGCGGCCGACTCGGAGCAGCCGATGACCTGCGGGCGCTGAGCCGGGAGGAAAGACGATGAGCGAGCGAAGGGTGTTCTCAATCGTGGCCGCGTCGATCGTACTGCTGGCGGCCGGCGTCCCGGCGGCCACGACGCACGCGGCTACAGCCGCGAAGACCGCGCCGGCAACGACCGAACAACGGACCGGCACCGCGGCGGCGGCCGACAAGGACGGCGACGTGAGCGCGGACGCCACGCGGGATGCGGTCGAGGATCTCGAGCAGCGGATCGAGGACCTGGAGCGACGTCTGAACGAGCCGGAGCGCCACGCTGCCCTCGATCGGTTGCTCTTCCAGGGGGACTTCCGGTTCGAAGCTCACACGATTCAAGCGAAGATCCCGGACCACTTCGACGGAATGGTGCTGCAGAATCTGATCGTGAAGACGCTGTTCTACTTCCAGCAGGTCGGGGCACCGCCCGAATCGATCGCCGATCTCGATGCGCAGATCGAATCCCATTATGCCGACTGGCTGCTGTTCACTTCGAAATTGACGTTCGGCCAGCTCAAGGAGGCAATGGCCGGTTTCGATCCGGCGTTGCAGCAGCAACTGTTCGCGATGTACCTGCCCGCTGCCTTCGTGCCCGGAGCGAACGCCGACAACGACATCCTCTACACCAACCGGTTGCGGCTGCGGATCCGCGCGCGGGTCGGCGACAACGTCACCTTCGACGGGCGCCTTTCGATGTACAAAGTCTGGGGCGACTCGACCGGCGTACGGGTGTTCAACGGGCAGCCGACGACGATCAACATCGACGGCACGACGGCCAACGTCCCGAACTCCGATATCCTGCGCGTCGAGCGGGCCTACTTCTCCTGGAACGACATCGGCGGGTTGCCGGTCTACCTCTCGATCGGCCGCCGTCCCTCGACCGGCGGCGTGCCGCTGAACTTCCGGCATGACGAACCGCGCGGCGGAACCCCTGCCGGCTCGGTGATCGACTTCCAGTTCGACGGCCTGACGTTCGGCTGGCATATCAATGACTTTTCCACCCTCCGGCTGTGCTACGGCGTAGGGTACGAGTCCGGCTTCGGAAACGGCCAGGTGCTGAAGAACCCGGCCGACCGCCTCGACGACGTGCAGCTGCTAGGCATCAACTGGGACGTGTGGGACACCGACGACATGTTCGTTCAACTGACGGTCGCGAAGGCGTTCGACGTCACCGACGGGTTCAACGGGCTCGTCGTTCTTCCGGCCGACCCGGTGACGGGTCAGGCCATACCCGCTCCCGTCATCCTGCGCTACACCCCGTCGGCCCATCTCGGCGACCTCGATCTCGCTAGCGTCGTTTTCCAGCGGAGCGATGGACCGGTCGACTGGTTTGTGAGCGCCAACTATGTGGAATCGAGCCCCAACGGCGTGACGACCCCCTTCGGTGGCCTCTTCTCCGACCCGTTCGAAGCACCGCAGGATCGCAGCGGCTCGATGTTCTACGGCGGCGTGCGTCTTCGCTTCAACGACGACCGCACGAAGATCGGGGTCGAGTACAACCACGGATCACGGTACTGGTTCAACTTCGCGGCGGCCGAGGACGAGATCATCGCGCCGAAGACACAGACACGAGGCGACGTCTGGGAGGTCTATCTGACGCACCGCATCGAGAACCGATTTCTCGTCAAGCTGGACTACATCGATTACAGCTACGACTACTCGGGATCGGGATGGCTGCTCGGGACGCCAAAAGACCTCGAAACGCAGCCCGTTCTCGGTTTCCCGACGTACGACAGCGCCAGAAAGTTCGCCCTGAGCCTCATGGCGAGGTGGTGAGAAAGGAGCGCATCATGCCGATCCGGAGCCTTCTCGCTCCCATCGCCATCGCAGCGGCGGTAGTGCCGTCGCCCACGCTCGGGGTGGGAGCGGATTCGCCCTTCCGCGGTCACGAGGGACTGTGGGAGCACTACGAGGGGACGAAAACCTGCCTGCGCTGCCACCGCGAACAAGCGGAGACTTTCTTTCGTTCCGTCCATTACCAGTGGAAGGGTCCGACTCCGGACCTCCAGGGGGCACCCGGCGGCAAGCTCGGCAAGATCAACGTCATCAACGACTTCTGTACGAATCCGAGAATCAACTGGATCGGCGAGGTGCGCGCGGCCGACGGCCGGGTGCTGGCGAAAGGCTGTTCCAAGTGCCACGCCGGCCGCGGCCGGATGCCGTCGGAGGAGATGACGGAAGAGCAGCTCCTCAACATCGACTGCTTGATCTGCCACGCGAGCGGCTACCGCCGCGATCTGTACCGGAACGCAGACGGTAGCTGGGAATGGAAACCGATCCTGTGGCAGAACCAGGAGGGACTCGACATCGTCTCGCAGCGCATCTCGCTACCAAAGAAAGTGATGTGCCTGCGGTGCCACGCGGGGTCCGGGGGCGGACCCAACTACAAACGTGGCGACCTCGAGTACCGCCTGCACGACTGCGACCGATCCTTCGACGTTCACATGGGCCGGGACGGCGCCGGCTTCGAGTGCATCGACTGCCACATGGGGGAGGATCATCGGGTGCGCGGGCGCGGCGCCGATCTCGCGGATCGCGAGATGCCGGAAGCGCCGCTCGATTGCGCGGACTGTCACGGCGAAGAGCCGCACGACGTCAAGGTTCTCGACCGCCACACCGCGCGCGTGCACTGCACGGCGTGTCACATTCCCGAATTCGCCAAGGATGACCCGACCGATGTCTATCGGGACTGGTCGACGCCGGTCTGGCAGGAGGATCGCGGCCGCTGGTACATGAAGATGGAGCTGCGCGAGCACGTGATTCCAGTCTATGCCTGGTTCGACGGGCGGACGCGGATGACCTTGGCCGGACGGCCGGTCTCGCCGTTGCCGAGCGGCGAGATCCCGATTGCGGTACCGGTCGGCTCCCGCGACGAGCCGCGGGCGAAGATCTATCCGTTCAAGGTGCATCGCGCGAAGCTGCCGCTGCTCGAGGAGCGCAACTGGCTGGTTCCGATCGTGACGGAGGAGTACTACGCGAGCGCCGACGGGGACATCACGCCCTTCGTGCAGGAGGCGGCCGAAAAGTTCTACGGCCTGCATGACATCCGCTTCCGGTGGGTCGAGACGGTCCGCTACATGGGCCTGTTCCATGAGGTGGTCCCGGCCGATCAGGCGCTTGGCTGCCTCGACTGCCACAGCCCGAACGGGCGGCTCGACTGGAAGGCGCTGGGTTACCCGGGCGACCCGCTCGAGCGGCTGCTGGAGGGGTCGCCCTGATCGCGGCCGCTGCGGCGCCGGACGGGTTCGCGAAGGAGCTGCGCGGGATCGATCCCCACAGAACTCACGGCGGGGAAACCGCGCAGCTCCACCGCCCGGCCGCGGAGGGCCGAGCGCCTCCGGCTGTCGAGGAACATCACGACCGACAGGTGCTCGTGGATCCCGCGCGCCGCGAGGATCGCGCGTCCTTCAGGACTCCTGCATCGACGAAACCCATGCCGACCTCCGGGCCCGCCGCCGCGAACGGCTGCTCGATCGCCGGCAGAACCGAATCCTCGAACGGCAGGCGTGTCGTCATGCCGGTGGCGAGGGGGTGAAGCGGCGCATCGGAACGACCGTTCGGGTGCCGTTCGGCGGCGAGCCGGCCGGCGAGCCGCCCGGCCGTGCAGGCGGGCAACACCCCGTGCGCGAATTCCGGATGCCGCCCGAGGCGGCTCCGGAACCCGCCACGGGCCTGCGAACGCGAGATGGCAGTCGGCCAGTCCCCGCCGTTCCGGGAGGCTTGCCGACTCCGCTCCGGGTGACGTGACGCACGGAGTGCGGCCGTCGCGGTCAGTCCCTTCGTCGCGAGGATCGGCGAACGCCAGAGAATCGTCGACTGCGCCCTTGCGGGACTTTAGGCGGTTGGCGCGCGGCCCAGGCGGCGGCAACACTGCCGCCGCCCATTTTCGGGGTCGCGGAACGATTCGCGCCCGGCCCGGGTCGGCTCGTCGCGCAGCGCGGCGGGCGGTGAGCGCGGCGTGCCGAATGCGTTGATCTCGGCCTCTATGGAGATCGGGCCGGAGCCGGCAGGGAGCGGTGACACCGCGACCGCTATACTCACATCATGAGAAGTTCCCCGGCGCCCGCCTCGCGGGTCGGCTTCGTCGCAGCTTGTGTTGCCCTGACGATGCTGGGCGCGGCCCCTCCCGCGGAGAGGGACCGGCCCTTGCCGGACTGGCGGCCGCCGCCGTCCGCTCCGATCCGGCTGGCGGAGCTGTCCGGAGAGGTGTCCGGCAAAGGCGCGGAGCGATCCTGGCACCGGGCCGAGTGGCGCGGCGAGCGGCTGGCGAAGGCGTGGCACCGTTCCGAGGCCCCGCAGGGGGTCGTCTTCGACAGCCCCGATCTGACCGGCCTCGGTTTCGATCCCGGCACGATCGAGATCGTCCTCGCACCGGCGGGGGCCTCGTCCCTGAGGCTCCTCCTCGACGTTCCGCAGAGGGTTTTCAAGGACGTCGTGGCGCTGCGGCACCGCGAGGTCGACGTACCGCTTCCCGCTCCCGCGGCCCCGGGCGGGCTCGTCTCGGTTCGGCTGGACATAAGGGAGACACTGGAAGGGAACTGGCTCGACGCCGGCACCGAGGGCCGCCTGCGTGCGATCCGCGTCGTCCTCCCCGGTGCCGGTCCTGGTGCCCGCCTCGAGTCGGTGACGTTGCTCGATGCGCTCGCCGCGTTCCGCGGCCCGGCGGGCCGCCGCGTCGCCGAGGCGGGCGGCGTCTTCCGGCCGAGCTGGTACGTCGCCCCGGGAGCCCGCGTGCGCTTCCGGATCCGCGTGCCCGGTGCGAACGCCCGGCTGCGCTGGCACGAGGCGGGGGTCGGCGGGCCGGTCCGCGGATCGGTCGCGGTCGTCTCGGAGGGCCGGCGGCAGGTGATCTCGAGCGCCGACGACGGACCCGTGTGGGCGGCACGCGAGGCGCCGCTCGGCCGTTGGGCTGGCCGGCGCGTGACGCTGGAACTCTCGGCCTCGGCGCCGGAGACGCCGCAGGGCGGCCGGGTCGGGTTGGCGCTTTTCGGCGACCCGCGCGTTTTCGACGGGAACGGCCTACCGCAGGCCACTCCGGACGTCCTGATCTACCTCGTCGACACCCTCCGCTCCGACGCGCTCGGCGCGTGGGGGGCCGAACGGGCCCGCACCCCGGCCTTCGACCGGCTGGCGCGCGGGGGTGTGCGGTTCCGGCACGCGCAGAGCAACGCCTCCTGGACGAAGCCCGCGGTGACGACGCTCTTCACCGGCATCCTCCCGCCCGTTCACCGCGTGGGGGCCCGCGCGTACACCGACAGAATTCCCCCGGACCTGCCGCTCCTCCAGGAGCGGTTCCGCGATGCCGGCTGGTGCACCGGTTCTTTCGTCGCCAACCCGCTCGCATCGACGCTGACAGGGCTCGAGCGGGGCTTCGACGCCGCCTACGCGCCGCGGCACTGGCGGGGCCGCGTCGCCCTCGGGCTGCACCCGTCGGCCTCCCAGCTCCACGAGGCGCTTCTCGGCTGGCTGAAGGAGGAGCCGGACTGCCCCGCGTTCGCCTACGTGCACACGCTCGAGGCCCACGAGTACCAGCTCGGACGGTATCGCCTCGACCAGGGCGGTCCGCGCGCCGCCTATGCGCGCGCGGTGGCCGACGCCGACGTGCAGTTCGGCGCGCTTCTCGAGGCGCTGGAGCGGCGCGCGCGGCGCCGGCCGCTGCTGCTCGTCTTCCTTTCCGACCACGGCGAGTCGTTCGGCGAGCACGGCGCCCGCGGTCACGGCCAGAGCGTCTACCAGACGGAGGTGGCCGTGCCGCTGGTGTTTTACGCGCCGGGTCAGCTCCCGGCGCGGGACGTGGACACGCCGGTGGGCCTCGCCGACGTGCCGGCCACCCTCCTCGATCTCCTCGGCCTTCCCCCGCTCCCGGAGGGGCAGGGCCGCTCCCTCCTCCCGTTTCTCGCCGGCCGGAGGGCGGCTCCCGTTCCGGTCCCCAGTTCGCTCCTGCACTTCTTTCTCGCCGGCGACGAACCGGAACGGCACGCCCTCTTGTTCGGTGATCTCCGGAAGGTGGTCCTCGAGGAAGGGCGACCGGCGCAGGTGTTCGACATCGCCCGCGATCCGGGGGAACTCCGCGCCCTCGAGCAGGGGACCGAGGAGCCGTCGCGGCGGATCCGGGCGTGGCTCGAAGCCCAGAGGCGGCGTCGCGAGGCTTTCGAGAAGGCCCATCCCGCGCGAGCCGGGCGCCCGCTGGACAGCGAGGCGCTCGAGCGGCTGCGGACCCTGGGTTACGCCGACTGACGGAGAGACTACGGCGCGCCCGGCTCCCCCTCATCCTCGATCGGTTGGAGTCCCGAGGCGTACTCTTCGAGCCGCTCGAGCGGCTGCCCCTCGCCGAGGACGGTGACGCCGGCTTCCGCGATCCGGCGCCGCACCTCCGCGAGCAAGACGGCCGGATCGCGCGGGACCGGCCACGGTTCGCCGGGCCGGTGTTCCGCCGCAAGTTCCCGCCACCGCAGGAGGAAGGCGTACAGCAGCGGCAGCCGGAGAGCCTCGACCCGCCGGACCAGCGCGGAGTCGCCCCCGGCCGCGCGCCGCGCGGCGTCGACGTCCCCCAGCGCGGCGGTGAGCACGCGGAGGCTCAGGAAGTCGTATTTTTCGGCATCGTCGTAGAACCCCAGCCACGCTTCCCGTTCCCGCGCTGCGCGGTGGAGCCGGTCGACCAGCTCCCGGACGTGCGGGGCCGCCGCGCCGTAGTAGCCCGCGAGGAATTCGTCGATCAGGCGTTCGGGATCCTGCCACGGGTTCCACAGGAGCTGGGCCAGGAGCCAGGTGCGTAACGGCGCCATCTCGGTCCCGGGGCACTGGTAGTTGCCCTCCTCGAAGACCCCCGTCACGCCGTGGTCAGCCAGGAAGCGCAGATTGGGAGCCAGCACGCCGAGGTTCGGATGCGGCATCAGGTAGTGCCTGAAGTTCGTCGTGTAGTCCCACACGAACAGGCGGGGGGCAATCCGCTGCCAGCCGACGAGATCCTCCCGGAAGGAGGCGTTCCGGCGGTGGTTCAACGGGACACCGAACGAGCACTCGATGCTGCACAACCGGACGACGACGTTCCGGGCGGGTCGTGCGCGGCGGGGCGGCCGGCGCGTGTACTGGTAGGCGAGCGTGTCGATCAGCACGTCGGGATAGACCCGGGCGACCTCGGCCGCGACCCCGTTGACGAAACGGATCAACGTGCCCGCCGGCGACCCCTCCCGCTCGTCCGACGCCCGGCACCGCGCGCACGTGCAGCGGCCGTCGCGGTCGTTCTGGGACACCGAGGCGATGCGCGCGCCCGGCTGGCGCCGGATCTCCGCGATCACTCGGCGCGCCACCTCGTGCCGCAGAGACTCGTTGGTCAGGCAGAGCTGGGCTCCCTTCGCGGTCCGGACGCCTTCGATCTCGCTGAACCACTCGGGGTGGGCCGGGAAATAGGTCTCGGGCGGGATCAGCCGGTCGAAGGTGTGAACGAACCCGGCGTAGACGAGACGCCCTCCGCGAGCCTCGTCCCCCGGCACCCTCGTGCCGAAAAGTCGGTTGCGAGCCGCCCAGTCGGGATCGAACGCGCCATACCAGTAGTCGTCCCGGTAGCTGAAAGGGGGGACGTAGCGAAGGTCCAGCGGACCCACCGCGAGCTCCGGGCGCTGCGGGATCGTCGAGACGTCCTTCGTCCAGAAGCGGCACCCGACCGTCTCCTGGAGGAAGGTGTAGACCGCATTGAGTGTGCCCCGCGGCCGTCCGCCGGCGAGGACGAGATCCCCTCCCGCGGTCCGGACCACGATGCCGTCCTCCCCGAGACCCTCGAGCCTCACCGGCCGGCCTGTGGCCGCCGCGGCGCCGGGACCGACCAGGATCCTCGGGGGCTCCGGTGCCGACTCGGGCGTGACGACCTCGAAACGCGCTCGGGTCACCCGCTCGAGAAAGTGGGCCAGCTCGATGGCCGCGTGACGTTCCGGAGGGATGGCGTCCCGCGCGAGCACCACGGGTGCCAGCGCCGCCCCGTGCGAGGCGAGGCGCACCGGCGCGCCCCGGCACCCGGCCGCCGCGAATGCCGCGGCGATGAGAAGACCGGCGGCTGCGGTCCGCAGTCGGTGGGCCATGGGACGCCCAGGTTACCAGCCCTCCCGCGCGACAGCCGCTCCGTGGACTTCTCCGGGGCAAGCGACTACAACTAGCTGGGGCCGGCGCGGGCGGCCGCTGGCTTTCCCGGGGCGACGGACGTGGCTGAATCGTTGCGGCATGCGGGAGGCGGGACGGCGGCGGGCCGGCCGGAGGTCACGGTCATCCAGCCCTCGCGTGGCTTCGCATGGCCGGATCCGGCCGAGCTGTGGCGGTACCGCGAACTGCTCTACTTCCTCGCCTGGCGCGACGTCAAGGTGCGCTACAAGCAGACCGCCTTGGGGGCGGCCTGGGCGGTGATCCAGCCGGCGGCGCAAATGCTGCTGTTCACGGCCCTCTTCGGCCGCCTCGCCCGGCTTCCCAGCGACGGGGCTCCCTATGCCCTTTTCGCCTACGCCGGGCTGGTTCCGTGGACCTACTTCGCCGGAGCCCTCCACCAGGCGGGCAACAGCCTGGTGACGAACCGCCAGTTGGTGGAGAAGGTCTGGTTCCCGCGGCTGCTCGTGCCGCTCGCCTCGACGGCCGCGGGACTCGTGGACCTGCTGGTCGCCTCGCTCCTGCTGCCGCCGCTCCTCCTCTGGCACGGACGCGTCCCGGGCGTGCGGATCGCCGCATTGCCGCTGTTCGTGGCGCTGGCGGCGCTGGCGGCCGCGGCGGCCGGCGTGTGGCTCGCCGCGCTGAACGTGCGCTACCGCGACGTGCGCTACACGATCCCGTTCCTGGCGCAGCTCTGGATGTTCGCGACGCCGGTGGTCTATCCGGCCAGCCTGGTCCCGCCCGCCTGGCGCGCGCTGTACGCCCTCAATCCGATGGTCGGGGTGGTGGAAGGGTTCCGGTGGTGCCTGATCCCCGGCACCCCCGCTCCTGGCTCGCTCGCGGTCATCTCGGCCGCCGCCGGGACGGCGCTGCTGCTGTCGGGCGTCCTCTACTTCCAGCGCGTGGAGAGGACCTTCGCCGATGTGGTCTGAAGCGCCGGCCGCCGGAGGAAAACCGACCGCGATCCGTGTCCGCGGGCTCGGGAAGCGCTACCGGATCGGCGCGGCTCCCCACCGGACGCTTCGCGAGGCGCTGTCGGCCGCCGCGGGATCGATCCTGCGCCGCCGCCCGAGGAGCGAGGCCCCCTGGATCTGGGCGCTCCGCGACGTGTCCTTCGACGTGCGGGAGGGCGAGGTCGTCGGGATCATCGGCCGCAACGGCGCCGGCAAGAGCACGCTGCTCAAGATCCTCTCCCGCATCACCGAACCCACCGAGGGACGGGCGGAGATCCGAGGCCGGGTCGGGAGCCTGCTCGAGGTGGGAACCGGCTTCCATCCCGAACTGACGGGGCGCGAGAACATCTACCTCAACGGGGCGATCCTCGGCATGAGCCGGCGGGAGCTCGAGCGAAAGTTCGACGAGATCGTCTCTTTCGCCGAGATCGGTCCCTTCCTCGACACGCCGGTCAAGCGCTATTCGAGCGGGATGTACGTCCGGCTCGCCTTCGCGGTGGCGGCCCATCTGGAACCGGAGATCCTGCTCGTCGACGAGGTGCTCGCGGTGGGCGACGCCGCGTTCCAGAGGCGCTGTCTCGGCAAGATGGGCGATGTCGCGCGCAGCGGGCGCACCGTTCTGTTCGTCAGCCACAACATGGGAGCCGTCCGGAGGCTCTGCTCGCGCGTGATCCAGCTGGAGAGCGGGCGGGTGGTGCGGGACGGTCCGGCCGCCGAGGTGGTGCGATCCTATCTGGACGAGGTCGTGCCGGCGTCGGGCACCGACGAGGTGGAGCGGCAGCTCGCCGCCCTCCCCGAGGACCCGGCCGTCCGGCTGACGCACGTCGAGGTGAGGCAGGACGGGCGCCCGACCAGCCGCGTCAGCGACGACGCGCCGGTCGAGATCGAGATCGGCTACGTGGTGAAGCAGGATCTCACCGGCCTGCGCGTCTACTTCGAACTGCTGGACGAAGAGGGCAACTGTCTCGTCCAGTCCTTCCATGACGAGCGGGAGGAGAGGATGTCCTCCGTCCGCCCCGGCCGGTACGTGTCGTGTGCGACCCTGCCGGGGCGGCTCCTGGCGCCGCGCCGCTACCGGCTCTGCGTGCGCGCTTCGATTCACAACGTCCGCACCTGCACCGGCGACGGCGTGACCCTCGCGCTCGACGTCGAGGACTCCGGGCGACTGAACCGCGGCTATCCCCAGGATCCGGTCCGCGCGCGACTCCGGCCGGACGTGGTCTGGCGCACGAGCGTGGCCGCCCGGGTGGGCGAGCCATGACGCCGAGGAGGATCGCCGTCCGGGCTCGGGCGCACTGGCGGAGATGGCGCCAGCGGCGACTCCCGCGGGGCGGAGAGCTCGAGGTCCGGCGGTTCGGCTTTCGCTTCCGGCTCGACCTGTCCTCCTACGTCGACCGGCAGCTCGCCGCGGGCGAGCCGTGGGAGCCGCACGCGGTGCGGTTGCTCGAGCGGGAGGTCCGTCCGGGCATGGTGGCCGTCGACGTGGGCGCGAATTTCGGCTACTTCACGCTGCACCTGTCGCGGCTGGTCGGTCCGGAAGGGCGGGTGATCGCCTTCGAGCCGTCGCGGCGGTTCGCCG
Organism: Acidobacteriota bacterium; assembly: GCA_003696075.1. Taxonomy (NCBI): domain Bacteria; kingdom Pseudomonadati; phylum Acidobacteriota; species Acidobacteriota bacterium. Next base: position 18,876 of record RFHH01000069.1, on the reverse strand, counting down.
AACGGCTGGCCTGGCACATCGAGGCGAACGGCGCGGCGAACGTGGTGATGGAGCGCGTCGCGCTTTCGGACCGTGACGGCGAGGCGGAGCTGCTCCAGGGCGAGGCCTCCGCCACGATGCACTGGACCGGAGCGAAAGCTCCCGGCGGCCGGGAGCGGGTGCGCACCACGACGTTGGATGGCTGGTGGAGGCGGTGGACGTCGGGGGGCGGGGAGGACCGCCTCGACGTGATCAAGGTGGACATCGACGGTCACGAACCCCGGTTCCTCGCCGGCGCTGCCGAGACCCTGAGGCGGCACCGCCCGCTGCTTCTCATCGAGTTCAGCCAGGACAACCTCTTCGCCGCCGGTTCGACCGCGTGGGATCTCGCCGATGCGCTGGAGGACCTCGGCTACACGCTCTGCGACGAGCGAACGGGCCGGCCTTTCCCCTCCCGCCGGGCTCTGCTCCTCGAGGCGGGCAACTTCACCCACAGCGCGAACGTCCTGGCCCGGCCGGCCCGCCCGTAACCGGCGGCAGCGTCAGGACGGCGCGTCGCCCGCCATCGATCGTCCCGTCGCGCTCTCCAGGGCCGCCACGAGCCGTTCCGGCTCGTCGGTGCCGATGCGGAACCGCCGGCCGCTGTGGAACTCCAGCTCGACCGCCCGGAGGCCGGAGACGTTGAAAAGCCAGCCGTGGGGGGTCAGCCGGATTCCCCACCCGTAGTACCAGCGATTGCGAACGGGGCGTGCCGCCCGGATCGAGCTGAGCGGAATCCGGCGCCGGACGATTCCCGGGCCGAAGCGGACCGACAGGCGCTCCTCGTCGATCTCCACCGTGAGCGACCCGAAGAGCCAGGCGGCGAGCGCGGCCGCGGCGGCGGCCGCCAGCAGGATCCGCGGCGCTCCGGCGCGAAGGCCGGCGGCGGCGAGCACCACCGCCGCCGCCAGCGCCGGACCCGCGGTCGCCGCACCGAACTGCGTGTGCCTGTAGAGCGGCCCGGACCGGCCAGAGCCTGCCGTCATTCCCGTCCGGACGCCTGGCGGCCCTTCGTTTCGCCGAGCAGCGTGTCGAGCTCACCGCGGGCTTCGAGCGCGGCGAGGTCGTCGGAGCCCCCCACGTGGCGACCGCCGATGAAGATCTGCGGCGCGGTCGTGCGCCCGCCCGCGCGCTGCACCATCTCGCTGAACCGCTCGGGCTCCGCTATGACGTCGATCTCCGTCCAGGTGACCCCTTTCGAGGCCAGCAGATCCTTGGCGCGGCGGCAGTACGGGCATCCCGTCTTGGTGTAGATCACGATTTCCGGCATGGTGCTCTCCTCGAGGAGAGCATCATGCCCTCTCGTCGCAGGACAAGCACGCCGCGCGGCGGCGCGTTCTCTCAGCGCTGCCGGAACCCCTCGAGGGGGTAGGGCAGCCGCACCGTCCCCGATTCGAGATCGCTGGTGCAGTACTCGGTGACGCCCTGGCCGCCTCCCGAGACGGTCCAGCTTCCCGGGGCGATCCCGTCGTCGGCGGTGTTCTTGACCCCGTCCGGCCCCGCGCAGTCGTCGGCGGTCCACAGCCGATGGTCGGGCCCGGCGACGTTGGCCACCAGGTTCCCTCCCGAGATCAGGATGTCCCCGCCGCCCTTGCGGTGGACCTCCCCGCGGCCGACGACGAGGATCGGCCCGTGCCACTTGGGGCTTCCGTCGAGGGTCAGCTTGCCCGTGACCCACAGGAGGCCGGCCCCTTCGATCGAGCCGTTCAGCTTGAGGTCCCCGTCGACGAAGATGATCTTCTCGTCTCCCACGGATCCGTAGCTGGCCGGCGGATGCTTCGAGTCGGCCACGATGTCGGCGGCCTGCCGCACGCTGGCGGCCAACTGGACGAGGAAGTCGCAGTCGGTCCAGCTCGGATCGATGATGCCGCTGATGTCGTCCACGGTGTCCACGCCGATCTGGGTACCCTCGACGAACGTCGACGCGTGATGCACCCCGGCTTCGGCCATCGCCTCGGACGAGCTTCCGAGCACGCCCACCACCGGCACGTGCAGCCCGGGGATCCCGAAGCCGTCACAGTCGTCGCCGGTGAGCTTCTTCGCGCTGCTGTCGCCACCGGAGAAGGTCGGGCTGGGCCCGAGGATCGTGATCGCGGCGGGGAGGGGAGGCAGGACGGCGTTGCCGCTGAGCACCACGCCCTCGACGATCTCCATCGAGCCTTCGGGGAGAACCGCGACCGAGGTCAGCATCACCCGGTCGTTCCCGTCGGTGAGCGTCGTCCGGCCCTCGGCGGGGTCGTTGGTGAGGAACGTCGCGTACCAGCCGCCTCCGAAGCTGGTGATCGGCTGGATCGGGACGTCGTCGCCGTATCCGGTCAGCCCGACGAAGCCGCCGTTGGCGTCGAAAACAGGGCGCACAGCGGCGGGATCGAAGTCGATCTGGCCGTTCTCGCCGGCCGCATAGTCGAGTTCGTCGTCCAGGGACGCGTCCCCCGAGGCGATGTTCAGCAGCCGCAGCGATTCCCGTCCGTGCTCGAGTCCCGCCTCGGCGACGTAGAAGGCCCGCTTCGACCGCAGGTCGGTCTTCCCGCTCCGCAGCTCGATCTGGGAGACGAAGAGCAGCGCCGCCCCGATCGTGGCCACGAGCGCGAGCGCGAACACGGTCAACAGAAGACCCGACCCGTGCTCTCCCTGGTTGCGGTGATCCGACTTCGCATCGCGGTGGCCCGAGCATCTCATGGCTGCGCCCTCACAAGCTGTTTCTCAGCACGACCTCGGTCGACACGGTGTACCTCTCGTAGCGCCCCGTCCGCGGATCGGGGCTCGGGGAGCGGGCCGTGATCGTGACCGTGATCGTTTCGGGATTCGACGGCGGATTCAAGACGAACATCGGTTCCGACGTGCCGTCGCCGTCGGAGTCGTTGGTGATGTTCACTCCGAGGGTTTCGAACGGAGCGTCCGGGTCGGCGCTACGGCGCCACTCGAGACGGTCTCCCGAGTGGCGGATCGTCACTCGCTCACCCTCGCTGACCGTGGATCCGTCCTCGTCCAGGTCGGCGAAGACCTCGATCTGCTCCACGTCATCGGTGGGGTCCGGATCCGGTAGGACCGACGGAATCCCCACGCCGAGGGGGTCCCAGCCGGCCGTCCTCAGCGTCTGCACGATCACCGACGAGCAGTTCCGGGCGGTCGCCTGGGCCGCGATCGCCATCTGCGTGGACCGGTTGAGGCGGGATCCCTCGATGACCAGCAGCGAGACGGAGCTCATGAGCAACAACACCAGTGTCAGCCCGATCAGCATCTCGACGAGCGTGAACCCGCGCTCGCCGCTGCAGGCGGATCTCGCAGACGCGGTCGGGGCCGCTCCGGCCCGTGTGCCGAGCACGATCACCCGGTACCTCGTTTCCGGCGGCGAACCCCTCTCCACTGGGAAGTTCGTTCCCGCGCAGGGGCCTGTCAACACGAGGGATGAGCCGGTGTCCCTCGCGTTTCGCACGTGTTCGCGAACGGATGCGACTCGATCAGCGGACGAAGATCTCCGCGATCGACCAGTGGTAGATCCGGGCGGACCCGAGCTGGCGGAACCGGAGGCGCCGGGCCGCGACGGGTACGGGGAGATCGACGCAGGTCGTCTTGTTCCAGGCACGGCCTCCTCGAGGCGGTTCCGGCCACCGCATCCACACGGCGCCATCGGCTGTCGATTCGACTTCCAGCCGGCGCGGGTGATCGAGCCGGAGCCCACCGACGAACAGGCAGACCTGACGGACCCGGCGAACCCGGCCGAGGTCCAGCTCGAACCACTCGACGCCGCGCATCGGAGCCGCCGTGGTCCATGCGCTGTACGGGTCACGGTCGAAGGCGAACGCGGCTCGCGAGGCCGGGACACACGGCGTGCCGGTCGCACGCCATCCTTCCGGCTTCGCGCCGGTGTCGAGGGGCATCCCGGCCCAAAGCCAGCCGGCCGCCGCCAGCGCCCCGGCCGCCGCCGCGAGGGGACGAACCGCACGGCGGAGCCGCAGGCCCGCCGCGAGGATGCGGCGGGTCGCCGTCAGCCCGCAGCGGCGGAGCCGCTCCTCCAGGGCCGCCACGGCGGCCGCGGCGAACAGCGATCCGCCGACCAGTTCGCCGCCCTCTTCGAGAGCGACCTGGAAGCGGTAGTAGCGGGTGCCGAAGTCCCACAGCGAGACCGCCTCGCACGCGAGGGCGGCGCCGAAGAGGGCGAGCCCGGCGGCCGCGAAGCCGAACTCCCTTCGCCCCGAGCCGAGCGGCCCCCGGGCGAACCAGGCCAGCCAGGCGAGCACCAAGACGATCACCGGGGCGAGAAGCAGAACCCACAGCATGCCGCGGAGTTGGCCGGCGCCGGGAAGGGCCGCCGCGAGCCGGTCGGAGAAGGAGACCGCCCAGGGAGACAGCGACAGGTGGAAGCCCGCCGTCTCGTGAACCTGCTGGATCTCGTCCAGACTGAGGGCGCCGAACAGCGCCGAGCCGGCGAACCACGGCAAAGCGCGGCGGCGCGATGCGGGCGCGCCCCTTTCGAGAACGCCCGCGAGGCCGAGCGCCACCGCGACGATGCCGAGTTGCAGCGCGGAGAACCACGTCGGGACGTTGCCCTCCACGTCGAGGTTGAAGTCGAACAGGAGGGTCCGCGGGAAGAGGAGGTGGGCGGCGACGAGGAACCCGTCGGCGACGAGCAGCACGCCGAGCAGCCCGGGAGCCAGCACCCCGGGGCTGTTCCCGCCGCTGGGTTCCCTCTTCACGCGACAGAATCTCGCCCCGTGCGGATGTCCCGGCAACGCCCGGGCCGCCGGCCGCTTCTATACTGGAGCGTCACGCGGGCGGTGGGGAGCCCCGGGGGGACGCTCCAGGCCGCCCGGAAGGAGCCGGAGGGTCCCGATGGCCAGCGAGAAGATCCGCCGCCGGGTGGAACAGCTCCGCGAGGAGATCCGGCGCCACGACTACCTCTACTACGTCCTGGACCGCCCGGAGATCTCGGACGAGCGCTACGACGAGCTTTTCCGCGAGTTGAGGGATCTCGAGGAGAAGTATCCCGAGCTGCGCACGCCCGATTCCCCCACGCAGCGCGTGGCGGGCGCCCCCCTCGAAGAGCTGGAGACGGTCGAGCACCTCGCCCCGATGCTGAGCCTCGACTCGGACCGGGAGGAGGCGGCCCTGCGGAGGTTCGACAAGCGCGTTCGGGACGCGCTCGGCGGCGCGGACGTCCGGTACGTGGTGGAACCGAAGCTGGACGGGCTTTCCCTGGAAGTCGTGTACGAGGGTGGCGTCATGGTCCGGGCGGCGACGCGGGGCGACGGCTACCGCGGCGAGGCGGTGACGGAAAACGTTCGGACGATCCGGAGCGTGCCCCTGAAACTCCGCGAGGAGAAGCGGCGTGCACCGGCGCTCCTTTCGGTCCGGGGAGAGGCGATCATGCGCGTCGGCCCGTTCCGGGACCTGAATCAGAGGCTCATCGACGAGGGGAAGACGCCGTTCGCGAATCCGCGAAACGCGGCGGCGGGATCGCTGAGACAGCTCGATCCGCGGGTGACGGCCGAGCGGCCGCTGGAGGTCTTCTTCTACGACATCCTGCACGTCGAGGGAACATCGTTCGCGACCCAGTGGGAGGTGCGGCGTGCGCTGGCGGATTGGGGGCTGCGGCCCACGAAGCCGGCGCGCCGGGTCGAGAGCGTGGACGAGGTGCTCGCCTACCACGCCGAGCTCGGCGAGAAGCGGGACAATCTCGACTTCGAGATCGACGGAATCGTCGTCAAGCTGGACGACCTGGCCGCCCGGGAGCGTCTCGGCGCGACCGGCAGGCACCCCAGGTGGGCTTTCGCCTTCAAGTTTCCGCCGCGCCGGGAGGTCTCCGAGGTGCTCCGGATCATCCCCAGCGTCGGCCGCTCCGGCGTCGTGACGCCCGTGGCGCTGCTGCGCCCGGTCGAGATCGGCGGGGTGACGGTCAGCCGGGCGACCCTGCACAACATCGAGGAGGTCCAGCGGAAGGACATCCGCGAAGGGGACCGGGTCCGGGTCGAGCGGGCCGGTGACGTCATTCCCCAGGTCGTCGAAGTGGTTCCGCAACCGGGACGGCGGAGGGGACGGCCGTTCCGCATGCCGGAGAAGTGCCCCTCGTGCGGCACGCCGCTCGTCACCAAGGGGCCGTTCACGATCTGTCCGAACGGTCTGTCATGCCCGGCGCAGCAGGTCGGCCGCATCGTCCACTTCGCGTCCCGTCCGGCACTCGACATCGAGGGCCTGGGCGAGGAGACGGCACGCCTCCTGGTGGAGCGGGGCCTCGTGCGCAGGCTTCCGGACATTTTCGAGCTGCGGAAGGAGCAGCTCGTGCCCCTGGAGGGTTTTGCCGAGAAGTCGGCGGAGAACCTGATCAGGGCGATCAAGAGGGCCTCTCGCGTCGAGCTCCACCGGTTCCTGTACGCGCTCGGCATTCCGGAGGTGGGGGTCAAGGTCGCCCGCGATCTGGCGCGGCACTTCCGTTCCCTGGACGCTCTGCGGGCCGCCGACCGCGAGGCGCTTCAGGAAGTTCCCGGAGTGGGCCCCCGGATGGCCGAGGAGATCCGCGCCTTCTTCGACGAGCGCCACAACCAGAAGGTGATCGACGATCTGCTGCGGCACGTCACGATCGTGACGCCGCGCGAAACGGAGGGGGACGCGCTGTCGGGGCTGACCTTCGTGCTCACCGGAACCCTTTCGGGGATGACGCGCTCCGAGGCCAAGGCGCTCATCGAGCGCCACGGGGGACGGGTCGCCGGTTCGGTCAGCGGCCGGACCCACTATGTCGTGGCCGGCGAGTCCCCCGGTTCGAAGAAGGCGGAGGCGGAAAAGCGAGGCGTGCCGATTCTCGACGAGCAGGCGTTCCTGGCGTTGCTCCGCGAGCGCGGCGTCACCCCGCCCGGCTCCGGATGATGCACTGCGCTCGCGACCGGCGCGGCTGCGGAATCGCAGCATCCCCCTGCGCGGGGCGCGGCGATCTCGAAGCAGCGGCAGCCGAGGGGATTTCCCCCGGTCCGCTCGTCGCAGTCGTGCTCCTCCGCGGGGCACGCCTGCCGGGAAGGCGCCGCCCGAGGTGGGTGGGAGCGGGCGCCCGCTTCAGTCCGCGGAGACCTCCCCGCACGGATCGACCGCGTACGCCCGGTATCCGTAGTGCTTGCCGTCCTCGGCGGCTCCGGGATGGACGGTGTGCGGGGTGGGTGGATTGCAGTCCATACCGGCGGGGCAAGGAATCTCCGACCGCGTCGAGAGGTCCCACACGCGCACCAGGTAATGATCCGCTCCGGCCACCGGTGGCCAGTCGAGCACGATGTCGGGCCCACTTCGGCTGACGAAGGGCGCCACGTCCGGCCCCACCCGGAAGGTCGCGGGATCGAGCGTCGCCGGGTCCTCGACCACTTTGTAGAACGCCGCGCTCCGGTAGGCCGTGGTGTCCCCGTAGTCGGGATCGGTGTACCGCAACGCGGTGGTCACGGTGACGTGGATCGGTCCTCCCGGCCAGCCGGTGATCACGTGTTCGGTCGGCTCGTTCCCCGGAGGCGCGGCGAGGTATCCCGGCTCTCCCGGGAGAGGAGTGTGGTTGGGGTTCGTGTTCCAGTCGGCCAGCCGCTCCGGATCGGGATCGGTTCCCCAAGACACGACATAGCCGTAGTCGGTCACCCCGGGCTCGCCGGTGAGATTCGCGCCGTTGTCGGGGAGCGACCACCGCACCAGCGTCCCCGACAGGCAGGCCAGCGCCTCGGTCTGCTTCGGCGGAAACGGGCCCCAGGTGAACTCGGCATTGTCGGCCACGTTCCCCGTGTGGGACCAATCGTCAGGGGTGATCATCGCGTCCGGATCCGTGGGGGCCGAAACGCGCGCGAGCAGCCCGTAGCGCTCGTGGAGCCAGTAGTAGTCGTACGAGTGCTGCCGGCTCGTGCCGAGGTTGCAAACGCCGAAGAGAAAGTCGATCCCCGCCTCCAGCTCGGTATCCTGCCGCATCAGGAGCGACGGGACATAGTTGCCCTGCGGCACGTGCACCCATCCGTCCTCGACCACCGTCATGCGGAAACCGGCGTTCCCCGGCAGGAGACCGCGGGCGCGGGGATCGTTGCCGTTGCATCCGGGCCAGCACAGCGGATCGCACTGGGAAGCGGTGGTGAGCTTGAGGCCGTGCGCGTCGTCGCACTCGGTCCAGTTCCCCGAGGTCCACGTGTCGCCCACCTTCATCGTCGCCGTCGCCGGATCGGGACCGCTGAACCGCAGGAACCGGAAGAGCCGGTCGGGCCCTCCGGCACTCTGCTCGTAGCACACCTGCGTCCAGTCCTCCGTGTTCATCTCGTCTTGCGACAGGTACGGGATATCGATCGAAGGATTGGCGCCGGTGTCGTTGTCGTTGAGCGTGAAGATGTCGCGCGTGAGGTAGCCGCCGGTGGGCGTGTAGTAGTCCGCCTTGAGGTAGGCCTGCCACGTCCCGTCGGGAGGGTTGGGGCCCAGATCGCGTACCGCGCAGGTTTCGGGGCAGTCGGGAGCGGGACCGTCGATGTCGTCGCGCGTCGTGAGGAACCGGCGGTGCGTGAGGTTCGCCTCCACCAGTCCGGTGAAATCCCAGACCTCGGGTAGCGTGGTGGCGCTTCCCGGATCGCCGGGATCGGGCTGATAGTCGACCCCGAACTGGTCGATCGAAATCATCTCGCCCGCGCTGGTCCAGGCCGGATTCAGGGAAGTGAGGGGCGTGTCGCTGACCACGGCGCGCTGGAAGACGCCGACCGTCTTCGGCCGGAGGGCTCCGCTCAGGGACTCGTAGCCGATCTCGATGCCGTCGTTCGAGTCGGTGCCGCCTCCCGCCAGCATGTCGGCGAGCCGCGGCCGGAACGGTTCCCCGGCGGCCGGGAGCGGCCCTTCCAGCAGGGCGACCGTGCCGCCCCGCCGGTCGACGAAACGCAGCCGGAGCCGGGGCCCCTCTTCGGCCCCCCGAACCTCCTCGCGGACGAGGACGGCCTCGGCGGGTCCGCCCGGTACGACAACGACGCCCTCCGCGACCCCCGAGCGGACGAACCGCTGCCCGCCGGCCTCCCACAGTTCGCGAGCGCCGACGGCCGTCGCGGCCGGAGCGGTCATCCCGGGCGAAGCGGGGAGCAGGCCGAGGGGAGCCGGCTCGGGCAGATCGGACCACAGCCACCGCGGACCCTCGGGTGCCGTTCCGGACCGGTCGAACAGCAGGCACCCAACGCGGCGCTCGTCCCCCTTCGGGCCGCGCCGGAAGAAGCAGAGGGCGCCGTCGGCTCCCACAGCCGCCGCCGTCTCGCCGAGTCCCGCCTCGCGGGCGGAAAGGAACCGCCCCGAGAAGAGCGTTCCGCGCGCCGCCAGCGGCCTGAGGTCCCAGAAGGTGCGGCGCTCGAACGCGCGCGGAAGCTCCCCGAGCGCCTTCCCCTCCACCCGGAGCAGCGCGAATCGCTGCCCCTCCGCCGGGGCCGGAGGTCGCGCCTCGAGCGCTCCGGCGAGCGCCGGCGCGGCGCACAGCCCGATTCCCAAAGCGATCCAGCCCGACAGAGCACGCATGGCCTACCTCCTCCCCGCGAAGGGCGGCCGCCGGCCCCCGCGCTCCCGCTCCCGGGAAGCCGCGCGCAGGGCCGCCCGGCGCTCCCCCTCGCCCGCGCCCGGCGTGGCGTGGCCGACTGCCGGGCCGCTCCCCAGCGGCCGCACGACGGGGCGCGACGACCGGTCTCCCACGGCTTCGCGCACCTCGGTGCCGCCCCCAGTCCGGCGGCGCGGCGGCAACCGGCCCGGGCGGGCGCCGCCGGAGTTTTACGCCGGTACTCCTCCCTCGGGTAGGCGCCTCAGCGCGCCGGGCCGAGCCTCCACCGGATCCGGGCCGAGGCCCGGCGGCCGATCACGTCCCCGAAGATGTGCTGCTGCACCTTGCGGTCCAGCAGATTGGTGACCTGCCAGACCAGCTCGAGGTGGCCGCCGGGGTGCCGCCAGCCGCCCTGGATCCCGAGCACCGTGTAGCCGCTGGTCCAGCCCCAGAAGTCCGCGGTCATCACGTCCTGCCAGAAGGCCCGGGAGACGTAGTCCGCGGTCACCCCTCCGAACCACCGTCCCCGATCCAGCGTCACGCCCGCGCTCAGCCGGTGCGCGGGCGGGTTGTTGATGAACGGCGTCGTGTCGGCGATCCGGCCGTCGCCGTCGAGATCCGCACCCGCCTCCCGCTCGGCGAGCACCTGAGCGATCCTCTCGGGCATCGGCACGCCGTCCGCGCGGGCATCGTCCTGCCACGAATAGGAAGCGAACAGGGAGAGGCCGCTCCGGGTCGACCAGTCGAGGCCGAGCTCGAATCCCCTGTTCTCCGATCGGCCCCGGTTGCGGTAGCCGAAGAGGGCGGGGATCTGGCCGTCCAGGAGCACGGAGAGGAAGTGGTTGTAGCCGACCGGTCCGGCGGCGCACATCTCGTCGAACGGATGGAGCTGGGAGACGCCCGGGCAGACGTCGAGCGGGGGTGCTTCGAGAGTGCCGTCCCCGTCCGGATCCGGCGGGAGCACGATGTCGTCGGCGGTGCCGGGAACGCCGTCGGGCCCGTTGCCGTAGTAGGCCAGAACGGGGAAGTCGATCCCGTTCGACGAGCGGGTCCGGTAGACGGTGGCCGACAGGCGGAGGCGGCCCAGGCGGGCCGCGTAGCCGAGCTCCACCGACGAGGTTCTCTCCGCGTCCAGCTCGCGGGAGCCTCTCGCCGCCGTGACGGCGGTGTAGGTGGGGATCTCCCCGGGGGGCGCGCCGCAGTTGTCCGGGCGCTGGGAGCAGACCCATTCCGCCACCAGAGCGAAGAACGGGAAGCCGACGACCTCTCGGTCGATCTCGTTCCAGTCGAGGATCGCGACCGGTATCGACGGGACCCACAGGTCCGATTCGATCACCGAGGGCGACCGGAACGCGCGTCCCCACGCGACACGGAGCGTCTGGTTCTCGCCGGGCCGGAACATCAGACCGATTCGCGGGGAAGCGATGGTGCCGATCGTCTCGACGACGTGATCCACCCGAAGGCCGCCGGCGAGACTCCAGTGCGGTGTGAGCGACCACTCCGCCTCGCCGAAGAGCGCCGCCTGCGCCCGCCGGCGCCCGCGGGGAGCGATCGACAGCGCGTAGCTCGAAAGGCGCGCCTCGGCGCCGTAGCCGAGCACCAGGCGCGAGCCGATCACACGCCGCGAGCGCAGGGAGAGATTCGTTGCCGCCGCCTTGAACGAGAGCGGCACGCCGTTGATGAGATTCGTGGCGTCGCCGTCCGTGTAGTTGAGGTAGACCTGCGCCTCGTAGGCGCCGGACCGGTACCGCCCCTGAAGGTAGCTCATCGAGGTCGAGGGATCGATGTCGAACGGTCCGAGCCCGGTGGCGAGCCGCCCGCGCGTCCGCGCCCAGCCCCCCTGGAAGGACCAGACTCCCCTCAGCCCGTCGGTACGGTCCGCCCGGAAATCGAACCTGGGCTGCCGCGTTCCCGCGTCGTGTGCGCCGGCCTCGTTCACCCCGAGATCCGGGTCGATCGTCTCCCCGAACATGTTCGTGATCGTCTGGGGACGGGGGAAGGGATCGCTTTCGAAGAGTCCCGCCCCGACGCGCACCGCCCATCCCCGAGCCGCGACGCTGTGCGTGACATGCACGGAGCGCGTCCCGTACGCTCCGCCGCCGATCTCGACGGTCGTGCCGAGCGTTTCCTGCGGGCTCTTCGTGATCACGTGGACCAGTCCCCCGACCGCGTTGGCGCCCCAGAGCGACGAGGCGGGGCCCCGGACGATCTCGATCCTGTCGATCAGCGACGGATCGGTGGGCGCGAACTCCCACATCACGAAGCCAAGAAAGTCCTGATAGAGCGTCCTTCCGTCGACGAGCGCCAGCGTGCTGTTGTTCGCCTGTCCGGTGGAAGCCCGCGAGGCCAGTTCGATGTCGCGGGCGGAGAACTGGATGACGTTGATGCCGGGGACGCGGCGGAGCTGGTCGACGACGGTATCCGCCGGCCGCTGCTCGAGGTCGTCCCCGGTGAGGACGTCCACGGCCGCGGGGGCGTCGAGCGGATCGTCCGAGGTGGCCGACGCGGAGACGGTCACCTCCTCTTCGACGCCGTTGGCACCCGCTTCTTCGGCCTCGTCCCCGCCCGGCCCGCTCTTCTCGGCAGCGCCCCCGGGAGAGACGGCTGCCAGGAGCAGGGCCAGGAGAAGGGTTGCGTAAGGGCGTTCGGCTCCCATCGCGGGCGGCATCCTATCGCGGCCGCGGCCCGCCTGGCGAGGGGGTCCTCGTCGCCCGCATTCGGGTGCCCATCGATAATCTCCCCATGGCGACCACCGCGGACGCGCGGGCCCTGGCCTTCGAGAGGCGGCCCCATCGCACCCTGCTGGCGCTGTCGGCGCCGGTGATGTTGTCTTTGATCGTCGAGCCGCTCGCCGGTCTCGTCGACACCGCGTTCGTCGAGCGGCTCGGTGCGGCGCCGCTGGCGGCGCTCGGGGCGGCGACGGCGCTCTTGTCCAGCGTCTTGTGGGTGTTCAACTTCCTGGCGATCGGCAGCCAGACGGAGGTGGCGCAGGCGGAGGGACGGGGCGACCGGCCGCGCGCCCGCCGGGCCGCCTCGACGGCCCTGATCCTCGCGGGGCTCTCCGGGGTGGCGCTCGCGCTGGCGCTCGCTGCCCTCCTGCATCCCGCGGCCGCATGGATGAGCGACGTGCCGGAAGTGCGGCACGCCACCGTCGTCTATCTCGCGATTCGGCTCGTCGGCGCCCCGGCCGGCCTGGTGACGCTCGCCGCGTTCGGAGTGCTCCGGGGCACGCAGGAGATGCGGGCGCCGCTCGCGGTCGCCGCGGCCGTGAGCGCACTGAACGTGCTCCTCGACCCGCTGCTGATCTTCGGACCCGGTCCCTTCCCGCGACTCGGTGTTGCCGGTGCGGCGCTCGCGACCGCCGGCAGTCAGCTCTTCGGCGCGGTCGCCGCGGTGATGCTCGTGCGGCGGCGGATCGGCCTGGTGCTGCGCCTCGACGGGGCGGAGGCGCGGCGGCTCGTCGTCGTGGGCCGCGACATGGTGATCCGGACAGGGGCGGCGCTGGCATTCCTGCTGCTGGCGACGCGCGCGGCCATCCGGGCCGGGGTCGCGGCGGGAGCCGCACACCAGGCGGTGCGTCAGGTCTGGATCCTGCTCGCTTTCCTGCTCGATGCCTACGCCACCGCGGCGCAGTCGCTGGTCGGCTTCTTCCTCGGCGCGGGTGACCGGCGGCGGGCGCTCCGGGTCGCGGCGGTGAGCTGCGCGTGGGGGCTCGGCACCGGCTTCGTGCTCAGCGTGGTCCTGTGGCTCGTGGAGCCGGCCGTCGCGGCGCTGCTCGTTCCGGAGGAAGCGCGAGCGCCGTTCGGAGCGGCTTGGAAGGTCTGTACGCTCATGCAACCGGTCAACGCTCTTTCGTTCGTGACCGACGGCATTCACTGGGGCGCGGGGCGCTACGCGTTCCTGCGCAACGTGATGCTCTTCGCGACAGCGTCCGGCGTGCTGCTCCTCGCTCTGATTCCGGAGACGTCGCCCCGGGCTCTCCTCCTCGTCTGGCTCGCGACCGCCGGGTGGATCGCGATCCGGGCCGGATTCGGCGTCTCCCGGCTCTCGTTCTGACGGCGGCGCCCTTCCCCCGGCTCGAGCGGGGCATCCTCTCCCGGCGGGGCCGGCCCCCCGGCCGTCTCAGACGATCGGACCCGCGACCGGGCTGATGGCGAACGCGGCGTTGATGAGGCCGACGTGGGAGTAGGCCTGGGGAAAGTTGCCCCACAGCCGACCCGTCTCGGGGTCGATGTCCTCGCTCAGCAGGCCGACATGGTTCGCGTGGCCGCACAGCTTGCGGAACACCTCCTCCGCTTCGTCGACCCGGCCGAGGCGCGCGAGCGCTTCGGCGTACCAGAAGCCGCACACGGTGAAGCTGGCCTTCGTTTCGCCGAGCCCGTCGTCCTGGAGATAGCGATAGAGGAGGTGGTGATCGGCCCGAAGCCTCTCCCCGAGCGCCCGCACGTGCGTCTCCGCGTGGGGATGGGAAGGGTCCAGGTAGCCGAGATTGACCATCATCAGCAGAGCAGCGTCCGCATCGTCGGTCTCCACCGAATCGGCGTAGTGGCCCCGGTCCGGCCTCCAGCAGCGCTTCTCGATCAGGTCGCGGGCCCGGGCCCCCAGCCGCCGGCCCCACTCGGCCAGGCGCCGGTTGCCGCACCGCTCACCGATTCGCGCGGCCGCACAAGCTCCGGTCCAGTGCATCAGGAGAGAGAAGGTGTGGATGCGGGACGGACCGCGCTTTTCCCAAGGGCCGGAGTCCGGGACCTCCATGGTCTGTTCGATCCGCGCGAGGAGCCGCTCGAGGAGCGAGGTCGAGTGCGTGCTCGCCAGGTCCTGGAACCGAACGTCGAGGAAGAGCGGCGCGAGGGCGGCGATCATCTCGCCATAGACGTCGTTCTGGAGCTGCCGGTACGCGTCGTTGCCGATGCGCACCGGCCGGTTGCCCTCGTAGCCGGCGAGGTGGTCGAGGATCCGCTCGTCGAGGCGGCTTTCTCCCGAGATTCCGTAGACCGGCTGCAGGCGCTCCGGGCTTTGCTCGGCGATGTTGAGCAGATAGGTGACGAAGCGCTCCATCTCCTCGAACTGGCCGATCCGCCGCAGGGCGCCGAGGGTGAAGCAAGCGTCCCGCAGCCAGCAGAAGCGGTAGTCCCAATTGCGGCCCGAGCCCGGGTATTCCGGCAGGCTCGTGGTCGTCGCCGCCGTGATGGCGCCCGTGTCCTCGTACTGGTGCAACTTGAGGGCCAGCGCCGAGCGGATGACCGGCCTCTGGAACCGGTCGGGAACCACGCCGTGGCGGACCCAGGTCTCCCAGTAGCGCCGCGTCCTCCGGAGGAACTTGTCGCAGGTCTCCTCCAGCGGCGCTTCCAGCGGCCGGCCCCATGTCAGCACCAAGTAGGCATCCGCTTCCAGGAGGAACGGCCGCTCCTCGAGGACGAAGGTCAACGGAACGTTCGTCGTCAAGCGGAGCTCGCTTCCGGGCGGCTTCCAGTAGATGTGGTTGCTCGCCATCGTCGGCTCGAGCTGCAGCCGGCCGTAGTCATACACGGGGCGGCAGCGCACCCTCACGACCGGTCCGCCGGCGAGGGGGCGGATCCGGCGTATGAGCATGGTCGGCTTGTAGAAACGCTCGTACTGGGCGAACCGCGGGGCGAAGTCGAGCACCTCGAAGAGATCCTCGCCGGTCCGGAACACCGTGCGGAGGATGTTGGTGTTCGCCAGATATTCCTGCTGGATCTGCGAAGGCGGGGCGGCCGGCTCGACCGAGAAGATCCCGCCCTTTTCTTCGTCCAGCAGGTTTCCGAAGACGAAGCTGGAGTCGAACCGCGGCCAGCACAGCCACCGCACGCGGGCGCGGTCGTCGATCAGCGCCTGGTAGGCGCAGTTTCCGATGAGAGCCAACTTCATCTTGATGTTCCGCCGTTTGAAATGAAAGCAGAAAATATGCCATAAATACGGGCGTGTCGATGCCGGATCGCCGCCTGATCGTCGTCTCGACCCGTCTGCCGGTCAGCCTGACGCGCACCGAGCGGGGCTGGCGCGTGCAGCAGAGTCCGGGCGGTCTGGCCACGGCCCTGCGCGCCCTGGCGGACCGGCGTGGTTTCACGTGGGTCGGCTGGCCGGGTGCTCCCGTCCCCCCGGAGGACCGCGGGAAGATCGCCGACCGGCTCGCCCGCAGCGGGCGGACCGTGCCGGTGTTCATCGACGAGCGGCTCCTGCACGGGTTCTACGAGGAGTTCTCGAACCGGCTGCTGTGGCCGCTGTTCCATGGGATGACCGATCGGGCCCGCTACGACCGCCGGGCGTGGCACGAGTACCGTGAGGTCAACGAAGCGTTTGCGGATGTCGTCGCGGAGATCGCACGGCCCGGTGACGCCATCTGGATCCACGACTACCAGCTCGCCCTGCTCCCGCAGATGCTCCGCGAGCGGAGACACACGGGTCCCATCGGCTTCTTCCTGCACATCCCGTTCCCCTCGGCGGAGATCTACCGGAGGCTTCCGGTCCGCGAACCGATCCTCCGGGGCATGCTCGGGGCCGATCTGGTCGGCTTTCACACCTACGAGTACATCAGCCACTTCCGGAACGCGTGCCTTCGCGTGCTCGGCCTCGAGTCCGACCCGGAGACGGTGCACATGCCCACGCACTCGACCCGCCTGGGCGTGCTCCCGATCGGGATCGATCCTGCCGAAGTGGTTCGGCTCGCGGGAACCGACGAGGGCCGGCGCGAGTACGACTCTCTCCGGCGGCGGTTCGCGGGGAAGAAGCTGATCGTCGGGGTCGACCGGTTGGACTACACCAAGGGCATTCCGGAGAAGCTGCGGGCGTACGACGAGCTGCTCCGGACGCGCCCCGAGTGGAAAGGGAGGGCTGTTCTCGTTCAGGTTGCGGCGCCGTCACGAACCGGAGTCCAGGAATACCAGGATCTGAAACGCGAAGTCGACGAGCTCGTCGGGTCGATCAACGGCGAGCACGGGACCGTGCAGTGGACGCCTCTCGTCTACGTGAACCGCAACGTGTCCCGCGCCCGGATCGCGGCATTGTTCCGCGCCGCCGACGTGGCCTTCGTCACGCCCCTGCGTGACGGGATGAACCTGGTTTGCCTCGAGTACATCGCGGCCCGGGAGGGCCGTCCGGGGCAGCTCGTTCTGAGCGAGTTCGCGGGCGCCGCCTCCTGCCTCGCCGGCGCTCGCCTGGTCAACCCCCACAACGTGGTGGGCATGGCCGAGGTTCTCGCCGATGCGCTCGCCTCCGACCCGGACGAGGAGACCTTCGGCCAGATGGCGGACTTCGTGCGCCGGAACACGGCGGCGCGTTGGGCGGAGCGGTTCCTCGCCCGCATGGAGACGTCGCACGTCGAGCTCAACCAGGGGCCGCGGTACCTGCAGCCCGACCTGATCGTCGAGGCCGCTGCGGGGCGAGGCCGGCCCCTGTTCCTTCTCGACTACGACGGAACGCTGGAGCCCCACGCCATGCTCCCGGCGCAGGCGGCCCCGGGAGAGCGGCTGCTGCGGCTGCTGCGGCGACTCGCCGAGGTGGCCACCGTCTACGTCGTCAGCGGCCGGCCTGCGCCGGTGCTCGAGGGATGGCTGGGCGACCTCCCGATCGGCCTCGTGAGCGAACACGGCCTCCGGACGCGCCCCCCCGGCGGGACCTGGCCGGACCGGCCCACCATCGACCACACCGTGATCGACGAGCTGGTCCGGCCGGTGTTCGAGGATTTCGTCGAGCGGACTCCGGGAAGCAAGATCGAGACGAAGGAGGCTTCGATCGCCTGGCACTACCGGGCCGCCGATCCGAGACTCGGTGCTTGGAGAGCGACGGAGCTGCTCGCCGTGCTCGAGGAGCGGCTCCGGGGGAGGGAGTTCAGCGTTCTCCCCGGATCCCGGGTGATCGAGGTCCGACACGCCCTGGCGTCGAAGGCCCGCGTCGTCGGCGAAGCCCTGGAGCGCCATCCGGGAACCGGACTGCTCTTCTGCGCGGGGAACGACCGGACCGACGAGGAGATGTTCGAGGCTGCACAGCGCGGTCCCCACGAGCCGGTGATGACCTGCTGCGTCGGCCGGCGCCAGACGATCGCGCAGTTCTTCGTGGAGTCCCCCGGCCGACTGCTCGACCAGCTCGAGAGCTTCGTCGCCTCGATGGAACGCGTCGCCGATCCGACCGGCCGGCTCCCGAGCGGAACATCGTCTCCGCGCGAACGAGGTCGAACTCCCTGACTTGCAGTTGCTTGCAAATCTAGTCTACTTGATTCAAGATTTGCCTTCCTGCGAGCCAGGCAGGGGCGGTCCGTGAGGCGATCCGCCGGGGGCGGCGGAACGCCGGGAACGTCACCAGATCGGCACGGAAGCCGGGTATGGCCCGGCCAGCGCCGCCGGCGACTGACGGCGGGCGGGGGCCCGTGTGTGCTTTTTCGGCGAGCGACCGCTACCCCGGGGCGCGTCGGCTGCACGGCGGGACGGTGCCGTCTCGGCCGCCAGGGGGGTCGCCATCCTCGTCCTGCTTTTCTTCTTTGCGACCGTGCCGCGGGCGGAGTCGGAGGAGACGGCGTCGATCGACCGCAGCCGCTACCTGATGGGCGCACCGCTGCGGATCCAGGCGGAAGGGAAACCGGCCTCGGCCCTCGATCCGGCTGTCGAGGCGGCTTTCGCGCGGGTGGAATCGCTCGATCGAACGCTCTCGAACTGGAACGATGCGGGCGAGCTTCGGCGCCTCAACGAAATCCTTTCGCGGTCGACGCCCGGAGCGGGGATCCCGGTCGGCCGGCCTCTCGGGCGGGCGCTCCGCCGGGGGCTCGCCTGGGCACGGCGGACCGGCGGGCTCTTCGATCCGGCGCTCGGGGCGCTGCTCGACGCCTGGGGAGTTGCGCGTCCTCCGCGAGCCGGAACTGCGCTGCCTCTGGCCGCGGCACGCGCCGCCGCGGGTCACCGCCTGGTCCGGCTCGAGAGAACGCCGACCGGTGCCTTCCGGCTGATCGCTCGCCGACCCGGAGTGCAGCTCGATCTCGACGGTATCGGCAAGGGGATAGCACTCGACGCGGCGGGGCGCGTGCTTCGGAGACACGGTGTCCGGCGCGCGTTGCTCGACTTTGGCGGCCAGCTCCTGGCGGTAGGAGAGCCACCACCGGGCGGATGGTGCGTCGCGGTCGCGCATCCACTCGCGCGCGACATCCCCGCGCTCGTCGTCCGGTTGCGCGACGGGAGTCTCGCCACGTCCGGGAACGGCGAACGCGGCGCGATCCGCGCAGGCCGGTTCGCTGGCCACGTGCTCGACCCGCGGAACGGGAGGCCGACCCGCGGTCGGGCCTCGTTCAGCGTGCTGGCGAGAACGGCCGCTGCTGCCGACGCTCTCGCCACGGCTGTCGCCGCGGGTGG
>RFHH01000068.1 GCA_003696075.1 Acidobacteriota bacterium | reverse complement strand
GCTCGACCTGCCTCCGTTCTCGGTCGAAGCCCTCGACTGACGCTTCGGGCCGGGGCCAGGAGTTCCGAAACGGGCCTCACGGCCACGTCCCACCCGCGACAGAAACATCCACGGCATTCGCCGCCTGATTCGGCGCGGGCTGCCCCCGTTCGCGGGATCGCAACGCCGTGGGACGCGGCCCGCGCGCCAGGCGCTCGAGGAGGCTCGGCACGATGCGGAAGCTCGTTCTCGTGGTGGTGATGCTGTCGTTCTTCCTCCCGGCCGTTCGGGCCGGGGAGTTGAAAGGGGGTGACGTCGAACTCGGTGTCAACCTGTCCAGGGTCAATCTCGACTTCGGCTCCGCATACGGGATGGATCTCGGAACGACGACGACAACGCGGCTCGAGGGCCAAATCGGCTGGTTCCTCGCCGCGCGGCACGAAATCGGCGCCTACGCGAACTACTTGCGAACCACGTACAAGAATCCGGATTTCGGCTCCTCGACGATGGACGACAGCGACTACGGGGTTTTCTACGCATTCCACTTCGTGACGAGCGGGTCGATCCTTCCCTTCGTGGGCGTGGCGGCCGGATTGATCGGGGGCGACACTGGCGATTCGTACGACATGGAGTACGCCCTCTTGGCCGGGTTCAAGCTCTATCCTTGGGAGCACGCTGGATTCAACGTCGACATCGAGTACGGCAAGCTGACGGCCAGCCAGCAGGGGGCGCCGGATGCCACCGGCGTGTGGGTGAACGCGGGGATTCTGCTGAAGTTCTGAGCGAGATCGCTCGGGATCAGCGCCAATCGCCGGACGCGACGAAGGCACCCCACGTCTCCGGCGCGTCCGGCAGCCCCGCCTCCCGCCGATCGCGGAGCAGGGCGAGGGCGGCATCCCGCATCGCGTCGGGGACGGCCATCCCATCCAGCCGCCGGCGGTACAGTTCTTCCATGAACGCTCGCGCGGCATCGTCGCGGACCGGCCACAACGTCGCCACCAGCGTGCGCGCTCCGGCGATCTCGAACGCCTGCCGGAGGCCGACGATGCCCGCTCCTTGATGCAGGACTCCGGCCGCCGTCTCGCAGCCCGAGAGCACCGCCCACTCGACGCCGCGGAGGTCGAGCGCGGCGATCTCTTCGGCGGTCAGGATCCCGTCGTGGAGCGATCCGGACGCCCGGAGCTGCGAGCGCCGGTTCGCCCCGGCGAGGGCGAGACCGGAGAGCAGGAAGGGCGTCAGATCGTCGTCCTCGAGGGCGCCGGACGGCTCGGCGACGAAGGCGTGCGTCGCGAGATGCAGGTAGCGGAAGCGCGGGGCGAGCGCCCGGAACGCGGCCTCGTTCGCGCGGGCGCCCGAGAGGACGAGCGCCGCCCGCTCGCGCTCCGTGCGCTCGCGGAAAAGGCGGGCTATCTCTTCCGCTTCGCTGCGGGAGAGCGGCAGCGGCGTGAAGCGAAGCCCGCCGAGGTCGGTGACGGGTGGCCGCAGACCGCGCATCGCGGGGCGCGCCGAGGCCACCTTTGCCACGGGGGCGGGCGACCCGATCTCCGGCAGCAGTTCGTTGGCCGCCGCGAGCGCTTCGGTCCCGGCGTCGAAATCGGGGTCGCCCAGGGCCAGCAGCCGCTCGTCGGAGCCTGTATTGCCGACGCGCCGGTCGCCTTCGAGCAGATCGCGTTCCGCCGACAGCTCGTGAAACGTCGGCCCGTGCTCGAGAAGAAATCCGCCCTCCGGCGCCGGGAGAGCGGGCAGCGAGACGAGCGCGATCGCTCCCGCGGGAACGACCAGCGCGAGCCGCGCCGGACGGGCGAGCGGCGCGACCGGATCCCAGATGCGGCGCCTGAGGCTCTCCCCGGCCGCATCGCAGGAACGGCCGGCGCCCAGGCGGGACCGGGCCCCAGCGACACACGAGCGCCAGCGGTCGATCAGGGGATCGATCTCCGCGGCCGGACCGAGAGGAACGGCGGCGGTTGCGATCTGCCCTTCGGCATCGCGCCGCGTGACGAGGGCCCCATAGGCGGCCGGTCCGTGGGCGCCCGGTGCGGCGAAGGCCTCGGCGGGGTCGGGCGGTGGATTCTCGTAGCGCACGTAGGCGACGAGGACCGCGCCGGCGGGCAGCGCGCGCCCGATCTCGGCCAGCGTGATCTCCTCGGGGGCAGGCAGCGCGCGCCCGATCTCGGCGGCCTTCCACGCGAGCCGCTCGTAGGCGCGCCGGGCGCGCTCGAGTTCCCTCGCGTGCTCCTCGCCGCTTCGGCCCGTTCCCGCGAGCAGCACCGCCGCGTAGACGCGCCGGGCATCGTCCAGCGCGACGGCCAGCGCCGGGTCGGCCGTGGAAGCGGCCCGCCGGCGCCGCGCGAGGCTGTCGAGAAGGAGCGTGCGCGAGCGCGCCACCTCGTCGCCGATCCACGGCGCGGCCTCCAGCGTGGTTTGGCCGCGGAACAGCAGGGAGAGCGCCTGATCGAGCGCGGGGACGCCCTCCGACGCGTAGCGGAGCGCCGCCGTCTCCGGAAGGAGCTTCAGGACCTGCTGGAGGTGCCCGCGGCTCGCGAGCGCCGAGCGCTCGAGCCAGGGCAGGCTCTGCGCGATGCCGCCGCGAGCGGCGAGCACGAGCGCGAGCACCCTCGCCGCCTCGGCGTAGGTCGGGCTCTCCGGGCGCCCGTACCGCTCGGCGAGGTCGACCGCTGCCTCGGCATCACGCACCGCTTCGTCGAACCGGCCCTGCTTCGCCTCGACCAGCGCGAGCACGCCGAAAATCTCCGACCGGTGCAGCGCCTCGTTCGCTCCGTCGGAGTGGGAGTAGGCGGCCTCCGCCTTCACCAGCATCTCTTCGGCGCGCTTCAGGTCGCCGGAGGCGAGTGCGACCTCGGCGAGGCCGGTGAGGGGGTAGCCGAGCGCCTGATCGTCGGGGCCGAAGACGGCGGTCCAGTTCTCGAGCGCCCGCTCGAGCGCGGCCCGCGCCTCGTCGAGCCGGCCGAGCCCGGCCAGAAGTTCGCCGATGTTGTTCCACGATTGGCCCGTTTCCTCGTGGTCGGGGCCGAGAACCTTCTCCCGGATCCGGAGCGCCCGGCGATACAGATCAAGCGCCCTGCGCACGTCGCCGAGCGCGTGGGCTGCGACGGCCTGCGAGTTGACGATCAGGGCGTCGAGGCGGGTGCCTTCGTACCCGCCGGCGCGAACGACGTCCGCCGCCCGGTCGTACCAGTGCCTCGCCTCCGCCGCATCCTCGAGAAAAAAGAGCCACACCTTGCCGATCTCGTAGTAGGTCTTGGCGAGATCCTCGCTCGCGCCGAGGCCGGCGGCGAGCAGGCGGCGCTCGAGTTCGAACAGCGTCTCGAGGGAATCGTCGTAGAGCCCGCACGTCTTGAGCGCACGGGCGACGCTGTGAAGGATCTGGCTCGCGAAGGTGTCGTCGCGAACGCGGGTGCGAACGATCCGCCGCACCTCGCGCGAGAGTTCCAGCGTCTCGCCGACCGCTTCCTTCCGGGTCGTGCAGTCGAGCGCGGTCAGCAGGCCCGGAATCAGCCGCGGACTCCCCTCTTCGAAAAGCCGGCGCCGGATCGCCAGCGCGCCGTGGGCGAGGGAGCAGACCTCGTCGATCGAAGCGCGGCTGTTCCAAAGCGACCTCGCAAGGAGTTCCATTGCGCGGGCCGTGTCGGCGCTCGCGTCTCCGCGCGCGCGGCGCACCTCATCGAGCAGCGCGCGGGAGCGTGCGATCTCCTCCTGGCGCTTTTCGTGGTGCGGGTGCATCTCGGCGAGCTGCTCTTCGACGTCCTGCCAGCGCCAAATCGGCTCATGCCGGTAGATCCATACCCCGCGATAGCCGTTGCCCTCGCCCTCGGAGGCGCCGAGGGCCGCTCCGACCAGGAGCGTTGCTGCCGCCAGGGCGATCGCCACCGGAACCGGCGCGCGGCGCATTTCGTGCCTCCGCTCAGGGAGCCGCCGGCACGGCCTGCAGCGGCACGGCGAGCAGCAGCTCGCCGGAGCGCGACTCGAGGCGCAGCGAAAGGCCCTCGCCTCTGAGGGTGCGGCCGGGGACGGCGACCGCGACCGCGCCGCAGCGGGCCAGGCTCTCACGAGCCTGCTCGGGCCGGATAGGCGCAGACCAGATCTCCCGCCCGTCACGGACGATGCGCGCGGTCATCCCGGCGTCGATCGCCTCCGCCGGTGGAGCGGCCAGCTCGACGGCGAGCATCACGAGTCCGGGAGCCGCGGGAACCTCGATCGCTTCGCGCGCGCCGCGCTCCGGGGCCGCCACGAGCACCAGCGGCACCGCGCCGCCCGGGAGCGGTGCCTGCGTGAGCGCCCGTCCGATCGCCGCACCGGCGACCAGCAGCGCGACGGAGGCGGCGATCGCGACCGGCGGTGTAAACCGCCACCCTCCCGTGCCGGTGGCGGCGCTCGCCACTGGCCGCTCCCGCCCGTGGCCGCTGCCCTGCTCCAGGCGCCGCTCGACCTCGCGGACCCTCTCGACGAGGTCCGCGCACTCCGGGCAGCTCTCGAGATGCGCGCGGAGATCGGGGAGCTGCCCGCCGGTGAGCGACGCGTCACCGGTCGCGAAGGCGACGATCTCCGCCGAGGACGGGTGCTTGTCGTCGTCACCCCCCTCCTCCGCGATCTCCCGCAGCGCTTCCGCAACGTCCCGCGCTCCCCGGCACTCGGCGCATCGCTCCAGGTGATGCTCCACCTCGCGCCGGAGCGGCGGCGGAAGGGTGCGCTTGACGTAGCTGGGGAGAAGGTCGATCACCTGGTCATGGTCCATCGGGACCTCCTCGCGCCGCGGGGCCGGCCGACGCCGCTCCACGCGGTCCGCGCGGCGGCGGTGGAGTCGCGCGCGACCCTCGCGGACGGCCGTAGCGCGGAGACACCAGACGCCGTGCTTCCTTCAGGCACTGCTGCACCTGCTGGCGGAGCGCTTCCTCGCTGCGGCCGTCCTTGAGCGAGATGGCGCTGTAGGGCACGTCGTTCATCCAGGCGATCAGCAGCTCGCGGCAGGAGGCTCGCAGCCGGTTCAGAACCGACCGGGCCAGGCGCTTTCGTTCGACGTCGTGCAGGCGTTCTTCCGCCGTGGTCGCAGGCGCGGGTGGGTCCTCGGCGCCGGATGCCGGATCGCGCGCGGAATCGTTCCGCCGCTGTTGCCGCACCCAATCGACGCACCGGCGGTGGGCGACGCAACGGACGAAGGCGCCGAACGAGGAATGGATGCGGAATCGCGGGGAGGAGACGGCCTGGTAGAGCGCCAGGAAGATGTCCTGCAGGATCTCGAGCCGGTCTTCGGGTGGAACGAAGTAACCGCTCCTCCCGATCACCCGTTCGGCGATCGCTCGGGCGCTGACGATTGCGGCCGGGTCGCCTGAACGAAATCCCGCCACGTCCGGCCCGAGCGAACCCGTCCGGGCGGACCTTCTCCCCCCTCCCACCGGTGAACCTCCTCTTCCCAAATACTGGCAGGAAAGAAATACGACGGTACCGGGACCGCCTGCAACCCCGCCCCGGTGGGCCCACGGAAGGTGTCTCTTCCAGCCGCTCGGATCGGCGCGGGCGTCGGGCGGGACCGCCTTCGGCTGGGTGCCGAGGGCGGCGGGCGCCGCCATGGTCCCTACGAGATCCGGCTTTCGGAACGAGCCGGCTCCTGCAGGGCCGATCGGCCCGCGCCCGCCGCTTCCCCGGCGGTCCGTCGGGACGCGGCCTCGCCCGACCGTCGAACCCCGGACCCTCACGCGAAGGACCGGAGTGTGGTCGTTTCCCCCTCCCTGACCGACGATCCAAGAGCCGGGATGCGTTCATCGCCCGCCGATCCGTGCGCAGCTCCCATCCGCACCCCTTTCAACCTCGTATTGATAGTCGTTCGGCGAAGCTCCGCGTGAGGAATCAGGAGATGGCTGTGCCGATCGTTCTTCCGAGGCCGGATCTCCGCCGTTCGAGATGGCTGCCGAGCGATCGGGTTCCGCCGTGCACCCGAAGTCCGCACGTGGCACCCGCCGCGGTCGCACCCGGAGGCCGTCGCCCGCCGGATCGTCTCCGTGCGCCGGCCAGCGGCAGCGATGGGCTCCCCCGACTGGCAGGCTCGAG
Organism: Acidobacteriota bacterium; assembly: GCA_003696075.1. NCBI lineage: Bacteria > Pseudomonadati > Acidobacteriota > Acidobacteriota bacterium. Next base: position 178 of record RFHH01000068.1, on the reverse strand, counting down.
AAACCGGGCCGCCTGCGGAATGGACACCCCGGCTCGCGCAACTCTTCCGATGCTCAGGCTCCGGTCCCCTCGGTTCCGATGAGCCGCTCGAGCCGCGCCACCGCCTCGTCGAGGTCGTGCGCCGTTTCGATCCGGTCGAGCAGCATCGCCATGCCGAGGATCTTCTCGATGCGAGGAG
>RFHH01000067.1 GCA_003696075.1 Acidobacteriota bacterium | reverse complement strand
GGTCCCTCCCGGGCGCCCGAGTGTAGCAGCGGCGGCGCGCGCGGCGCAGCGGGCGGCGGCGCCGGAGAACGCCGGCTCCCGGGGGCCGCGGGCCCCCGGGGAGCGTCCCGCGTTTTCTTGGGATCCGGGGCTCGGGCCGTCAAGGCGGCCGGCGGCCCTCAGAAGTCGATTTCGACCGCCCCCTCGGGACAGTTCTCGACGCACTTGAAGCAGAGCGTGCAGCGCGAGGCGTCGCCCACCTTCACCCGCCGGCCGTCGAGCTCGAACACGTCCTCGGGACAGACCGCGAGGCAGGCCCGGGTGTCGTCGCAGAGGTCGGGATTGATCGAGACCTGCGCCATCGTCTCCTCCCGTGCCCCATCCGTGCGTCCCATGGCGGAAGATCGGGCGTCCGCCGCCGGCGGGCAAGCGTTCTCTCCCGCGCGGGAAGCCCGGGGCCGCCGCCGCGGGATCGGCGCTCCCGATCGGGGCGAGGATCTCACCGGACCGCATCGCCCGGGTGTGCGGGCTGCGGCTAGAATCGGCGGGCCGGGCGGCGTCCCGGCCAACGGCGGGAGGCGGCATGCGGATCGCCGCAGGGTCGGATCACGCGGGACTCGAGCTGAAGCGCCACCTGGTGCGCTGGCTCGAGGAACGGGGGCACGAGGTCCTGGACCTGGGAACCGATTCCCCGGCCAGCACGGACTATCCCGTGTACGCGCGCAAGGTGGCCGAGGCGGTCGCGCGCGGCGAGGCGGAGCGGGGCCTCGTGGTGTGCGGCACGGGGATCGGGACCGACATCGTCGCCAACAAGGTCCGCGGCGTGCGGGCGGCCCGGTGCCTCACCGAATACGACGCGCGTTACGCGCGGCGCCACAACGACGCCAACGTGCTGTCGCTCGGGGGGCGCGTCCTCGGCGCCGGGCTCGCCGAGGCGGTGCTCCAGGTCTTCCTCGAGACACCGTTCGACGGCGGCCGGCACGAAAGGCGCGTGCGGATGATCGAACCGGAGCCGTGAGGGCGGCCCGGATAGGGCGGACGATGAACGAGGAACTCTGGCGGACCGATCCCGAAGTCGCGGAGGCGATCCGCGCGGAAGCGGAACGGCAGCACACCCACCTCGAGCTGATCGCCTCGGAGAACTTCGTCAGCGAAGCGGTCCTGCAGGCGACCGGCTCCGTCTTCACGAACAAGTACGCCGAGGGTTATCCCAAACGGCGCTACTACGGCGGGTGCGAGTACGTCGACGTCGTGGAGAGCCTCGCGCGCGACCGCGCGAAGGAGCTGTTCGGCGCGGAGCGGGCCAACGTCCAGCCCCATTCCGGTTCCCAGGCGAACCAGGCCGTCTACTTCACCGTGCTCGAGCCGGGGGACACTGTGCTCGGCATGGACCTCAGCCACGGCGGACACCTCAGCCATGGCCATCCGCTGAACATCTCCGGGCGGCTGTTCCGGTTCGTTCCCTATGGCGTGCGGCGCGAAGACGAGACCCTCGACTACGAACAGCTCCGGCGCCTGGCTCGGGAGCACCGGCCGAAGCTCATCGTCGCCGGGGCGAGCGCCTACCCCCGGACGATCGACTGGGAGCGCATTCGCGCGATCGCCGACGAGGTGGGAGCCCGGACGATGGCCGACATCGCTCATCCGGCCGGGCTGGTGGCGACCGGCCTCTTTCCCAACCCGGTACCCCACTTCGACTTCGTCACATCGACCACGCACAAGACGCTGCGCGGCCCGCGGGGCGGCCTGATCCTGTGCCGCAAGGAGCATTACAAGGAGCTGCAGAAGGTCGTCTTCCCGGGCATCCAGGGCGGCCCGCTCGTGCACGTGATCGCGGCCAAGGCGGTGGCCTTCAAGGAGGCGATGGAGCCGTCCTTCCGGGCCTACCAGCGGCAGGTCCTGGCCAACGCCCGGGCGCTCGCGGCGGCGTTGGCCGAGGAGGGGTTCCGGATCGTCTCCGGGGGGACCGACACGCACCTGTTGCTGGTGGACGTGTTTCGCGAGGGCATCACCGGCAAGGAGGCCGAAGAGCGGCTCGACCGCGTCAACATCACCGTCAACAAGAACACGATCCCCTTCGACCCGAACCCGCCGATGGTCGCCTCCGGACTGCGGCTGGGAACCCCCGCTCTCACCACCCGCGGCATGAAGGAGGAGGAGATGCGCGCGGTCGCCCGGCTGATCGCGCGGACGCTCCGGGAGGGGGAGGACGAGAAGGTCCTCGACGCGGTGCGCGAGGAGGTGCTCGCGCTCTGCGAGCGCTTCCCCCTGTACGAGGCTCGCCGGCGGCGTTCCGTCGGCGCCTGAAGCTCCCCGTGTCCCAGGAGGTCGAAGCCCTGTTCGGGCCGGGCGGGCCGCTGGCGCGGGCGCGGAGCGGATTCGAGCACCGGCCCGGGCAGCAGCGGATGGCCGCCCTCGTCGCCCGCACGCTCTCCGGCGGGGGCCGGGCGATCGTCGAGGCGGGCACCGGAACGGGCAAGACGCTCGCCTACCTGGTCCCGGCGCTGCTCTGCGGCGAGCCGGTGATCCTGTCGACGGGAACGAAGGCGCTGCAGGAGCAGATTCTCGAGCGCGAGCTGCCGGTCGCCCGCCGCGTCCTGGGGGACCGCGGGCGGCAGGCGACCGCGGTTCTGCTGAAGGGGAGGGCGAACTACCTCTGCCTCAAGCGGCTGGAGGAGACCGCCGCCCAGCGCCGGTTCGAGCACGCCTCGGAGGTGCATCTTCTGGCCAGGATCAGGCGCTGGGCCGAGAAGACCCGCACCGGCGACCGGGCGGAGGTGTCGGGCCTACCGGACAACTCGCCGCTGTGGGCGCGGATCGACGGGCGCGCCGACACCTGCACGGGGTCGAGCTGCCCGTTCCACGAGCGCTGCTTCGTGTTCGGCGCGCGGCGCCGCGCCGAGGAGGCTTCGCTCGTGGTGGTCAACCATCATCTCCTGGTCGCCGACCTGGCGCTTCGCGAATCGTGGGAGGGGCGGGTGCTCCCCGACGCATCGCGCCTCGTCCTGGACGAAGCGCACCTCGTGGAGGACGCCGCGGTCGCGCACTTCGGCGTTCGGTTCAGTTCCCGGATGGCGTCCGAGCTGGCGCGGGACGCCGCGCAGGAGCTGCGCGCAGCGGGCCGGGATCCCGCACCCGCCGCCGCCCTGGAGCGGGCCGCCCGCGCGTTCTTCGCCCGCGTGCGCCCGGAGCGGGAGGAGCGCGTGCGGCTCGCTCCGGAAGCCCGGCGCGGGTTGGCCGGCCCGGCCGAGGAGGTGGTCGGCGCGCTCGAAGCCCTGGGAGACGCGGCCGTGGGCCCCGGGCCGCGCGCCGACGAACGGGCTTTGATCGAAACGCGCTGTGCGCGTCACAGCGTCACCCTCCAGTCGATCCTCCAGGCCGACGAGTCGTCGCACGTGGTGGTGGCGGAGCCCCAGGGGGAGGAGGGTGCGGTGCTCGCCAGCTACCCGCTGGAGGCCGGGCCGCTTCTCGCCCGTGCCCTGGGCCGGTTCGACGCGGTCGTCGCCACCTCCGCCACCCTGTCGATCGCCGGAAGCCTCGAGCGGGCGGCGCTCCGACTGGGGATGCCCGAGGCCGAGCCTCTGCTGGTGGCCTCGCCCTTCGCCGAGCGGCGCCAGGCGGCGCTGTACGTCCCGCGCCGCTTCCCGGAGCCGGGGGAGCCCGCGTTCGCCGACCGGGTGCTCCGGGAGATCGAAGCGCTCCTCGAGATCAGCGACGGGCGGGCGCTCGTGCTGTTCGCCTCGCACGCGGCCCTGAGCCGCGCCGCGGAGCGGCTCGCCGGGACGATCGAGTGGCCGGTGCTCGTCCAGGGCGAAGCCCCGCGGGAGCAGCTCATCGAGGACTTCCGGCGCTCGGTGCGCTCGGTCCTCCTCGGCACCGCCAGCTTCCGCCAGGGGATCGACGTTCCCGGCGAAGCGCTCTCCTTGGTGATCGTCGACAAGCTCCCCTTCGCCGTCCCGACCGATCCCCTGGTGGAGGCGCGTTCGGCGGCGATCCGGGCGCGCGGTGGCGATCCGTTCATGGAGGAGCAGCTGCCGGAGGCGATCCTCTCCCTGCGGCAGGCGCTGGGCCGCCTGATCCGGTCCCGCGAGGACCGCGGACTGCTGGCGGTGCTCGACGTCCGCCTCCGCACCCGGCGCTACGGAAAGGTGATCCTCGACTCGCTCCCGCCGTGGCGGCTCCTCGACGACCTCGAGCAGGCACGGGAGTGGTTCCGCACGCACGTCGGACGCTGAGGGCGATCGCGGACGGCGGCGGCGCCTCGCGGCGCGCTCCCGTGGCGCCCGCCCCGCGCGGCGACCTACATTGCGCGCAGGGGCGGCCCGCAGCCCCGCCGCATTCTTTCGGGAGGTCCCCGCGATGAGGCTCACGCGGACGATCGCGCCCGCGCTCGCGCTGGCGCTCGCGCTGGCCCCGGCGGCCGCCGGGGAGAAGCCGGATGCGGCCCGGAAGCGGTTCCGCATCGACATGATGGCGAAGCAGACGCTCGAGCGGCTGCTCGAGCGGAACGAAGGCGCGCGCCGCCTTTACCGGAAATCGGCCGGCTACGCGGTGTTCGACGCCGTCAAGATCGCCTTCGGCGTTTCCGGCGGGGGAGGGGTCGGCGTCGCCGTCGATCGGAAGAGCGGCGAGCGGACGTACATGAAGATGGGAACCGCCGGCGTCGGCTTCGGTCTCGGCGGCCAGCGATACCAGGTGGTCCTCTTCTTCGAGACCCCCCGCGCCTTCCGGAGGTTCGTCGAGTCGGGCTGGCAGGCCGACGTCTCGGCTTCGGCGGCGGCGGGGAACAAGGGGGCCAACGCCGTCGCCGCGTTCAACGAAGGGGTGGCCGTGTTCCGCCTGACCGAGAAGGGCTTGATGGCCAACGCCGACCTCGCGGGGGTCAAGTTCTGGCGCTCGAAGAAGCTCAACGCCCGGTGACGGACCGCCGCTCGCCGCCCGCCCCCCGCGCGGCCAGCGAGCCGGCGACGACGGCCGCCAGCGAGAGTCCGAACGCCGGCACGAGCTCGTAGAGGCCGGTCGGCTCCTTGAGCCAGAGCCGCCAGGCGACGGTGACGGCGGTGCCGGTGACCATCCCGGCCAGAACGCCCGCGCGCCGCGTCCCGCGCCACCAGAGCCCGCAGATCAGCGGCGGTCCGAGCGCCGCCCCCAGGCCGCCCCAGGCGAACAGGACGAGCCAGAAGACGAGGTCGCGGGCGGCCGC
>RFHH01000066.1 GCA_003696075.1 Acidobacteriota bacterium | reverse complement strand
GCGGAGAGGTGCTCGAGTGGCTTAAGAGGACGGTTTGCTAAACCGTTGTAGGGGTAATCCCCCTACCGTGGGTTCGAATCCCACCCTCTCCGCCAGCCGTCCCCTCGCGCGATCCGCGCTTTGTTCCGGCGGCGATTCGCGGCATATTCCGGGGCACCGGGAGGTGCCCATGACCCGACTCGCCGTTCGCTCCTGCGCCCTCGCCGCGGCCCTCGCCGCCGTCGTCGCCCTCACCGCGCCCGCGTCCGCTCAGGCCGTACGGATCGCGGACGAGGAGACGGAGCGGATCGCCACCCCTCACCCCTACCCCGGCGGCGCGCGGCCGGGCGAGGTCGTCTGGCGCCGGGTGCTGCACTGGCCCGACGCCTCCTACATCGCCGTCCATTTCGAGCGGTTCGAGCTGGCTCCGGGCGACGTGCTGGTGCTCCGCGATCCGGATGGCCGCTACCGGCACGAATACCGGCTGCGCGGCTACCGGGGTCGGGGAGGCGACTTCTGGGGCCTGTCGGTCCTCGGCGACACGATGGTTCTGGAGCTGGTGGCGGAAGGCGGCGGCGACGGGGCCTTCGGCATCGAGATCGACCGGTGGGCGCACGGGTACCCCCTGCGGGACCTTCCCTCGCAGCCGGAGGCATTGTGCGGCACCGAGGATTTCAAGGATGTCGAGTGCTACCGGGACACCTATCCGACCGAGTACCAGAAGGCCCGGGCCGCCGTCCGCCTGATCAAGAACGGTTCCGCGCACTGCACCGGTTGGCTCGCCTCCTGCGAGAACCACATCATCACCAACGAGCACTGTGTCGGTTCCCAGTCGGAGCTCGATCAGATCGAGTTCCAGTTCGACTACAAGCGGCCTGCCTGCGGCAGCGGCGCTCCAACGGTCGATCTCCAGCTCCAGGGGGGAACGCTGCTCGAGGTCGACGCACCTCTCGACTACGCGTTGATCATGCCCGATCTCGCGGGGCACGATCCCCAGGCCACCTACGGGTTCCTCCAGTGGGATCCGCGGATCCCGGACATCGACGAGCTGATCTACATCCCGGGACACCCATCGGGAGACCCGAAGCGGCTGTCCCTCGAGAGCACCCACCCCCAGGACCAGTCGGGACGGTGCGAGGTGTACTCGACCGATCAGCCGGCCTGCACGGGCGGCCCTCCGGACATCGGCTACTACTGCGACACCGAGGGGGGTTCCTCCGGATCGCCGGTGATCTCGGCCGCCACCCATCGGGTGGTCGCCCTGCACCATTGCGCCAACTGCCCGAACCGCGGCGTCCCGATCGCCGACGTCTACGACGACATCCAGAACTCGCAACATCCCCTTCCCGCGTGTGCCACCTGCGAGCCGACACCGGCCCCGCTCGATCTGGTCACCTCGACCCCCGCGGACAACCAGGTTCGGCTCGATTGGCAGGCGGCCCCGGGAGCGGTGAACTACTTCGTGTACCGCTCGCAAACCTCCTGCGACACCGGGATGGTCAAGATCGGTGAGACGCCGGAGCTGACCTATCTGGACACCGACGTCTCGGGCGGCGTGACCTACTACTACCGGGTGACGGGAATCGCGGAGTGCGGAGCGGAATCGCCCTGGTCGAACTGCGCGAGCGCCGTCCCCGGAGGGGATTGCACCAGCGCGCCGGTCTTCGACGGGTTGCTCTCGGCGGAGAGCGCCCGCACCAGCTCTTGCGGCGTCGTGCTCGACTGGGACCCGGCGACCGCCCTCTGCGGGCAGGTCCGCTACAACGTGTACCGCTCGGTGCTACCCGGCTTCACGCCGGGCCCCGGCAACCTCATCGCCTCTTGCCTGACGACGACCTCGTACACCGACGACGCGGTGCTGGACGGGGTCACCTACCACTACATCGTCCGCGCCGAGGACGATTCGGGATTCGGGTCGGGGCCGTGCAGCGGGGGCAACGAGGACGACAACCTGGTCGAGCGGTCAGCCGCCCCGACCGGCCCCGACGACGTCTTTTACGTCGAGGATTTCGAGTCGGGCGGATCGGGCTGGATCCTGTCCGGCGAGTGGCAGATCGCCGTCCCGCAGGGCAAGGGGGGCACCGACGGCGGCGGGCTCGGCGGGCCCGACCCCTCCCAGGCCGCCTCGGGGGTGATGGTGCTCGGCCATGACATCAGCGGCAGCGGCACCTTCCCCGGCAACTACGAGCCGGGGCTCTCCACCTCCGAGACGGCGGTTTCGCCGGCGATCGACACCCGGGGCCGGAGCGTCGTGCGGGCGCGCTTCCGGCGCTGGCTCGGCACCGACCGCGCCCCGGACGACCGGGCCACGTTCGAGGTGTTCGACGGCAACTCCTGGTCGGAGGCCTGGTCGAATCCCGAATTCCCCCTGTTCGACACGAGCTGGGTCACGATGGACCTCGACGTCAGCCGCATCGCCGGCGTGGCGGCGGCGCGCCTCCGCTTCGCTCAGACGAGCGATCCGGGCGCCACGGTCGCCGCAGGATGGAACGTCGACGCGATCGAGCTGTACTCGCCCACCTCCTGCCAGAGCGGCGCGGTGGACGTGCCTCCCGTGCCGGACGGGAGGTTCGTGCCCGGTACCCCGATGACGGCGTCGCGCGTGGACGCGACCTACGTCCGGGTGCGCTGGGACGTGTCGAGCTGCCCGGGCCCGTCGTACCACCTGCTCTCCGGCGACTCGGACGAGCTGCCGGTCTACGGGTACTCCGGGGCGGCCTGCCTGCTCGATCCCTCGGGCACCGCGGAGGTCCCGGTGACCACCCCGGCTCCCGGACACTTCACCTGGTGGGTGATCGTCGCCGCGGACGGCCCCACCGAGGGGATCCACGGGTACGACTCCTCCGGGGCCACCCGGCCGGCCTCGGCCGGGGGCCTGTGCGGACTGGTCGAGCAGTCGGCCGCCGGGACCTGCCGCTGACGGAGGTCAGCCGCCGCAGGAGAGCCGGAACTCCGCCCGCCGATTCTGGGCGTGCTCGGCCTCGGTGCGGGCGTTGGGAATCAGCGGCTTCTCCTCGCCCATGCTGAGCGTCTCGATCGACAGCCAGCGAAGGTCGGGGCGGGCACTGAGGGCGTCGCGGACCGCGGCGGCGCGCCGCGCTCCCAGGGCGAGGTTGTACTCGATCGTCCCGCGCGAGTCGCAGTGCCCCACCACCGTCAGCCCGGTCACGCGCTCCTTCACACCGGCGATCTTCTCCGCGATCCCGGCCAGGATCGCCTGCGCCGTCTCGTCAAGATCCGACTTGTCGAAGGCGAAGTGGACGAAGGTCTTCGCCAACTCGTCGCGCACGCGCTGGCAGTCGGCCAGCGTCGGCCCGCGCACGGCGGCGGCGACGCTCAGGGTCCTCGAGGACGTCAGCTTGACCGGCTCGCCGGTCGTGGTCTCGGTGAGCTCGGCCTCGACCCTGTAGGCGCCCGGAGCCAGGTCGTCGGGGATCGTCCATCGGCCCGTGTAGCGGCCGTTGCCGTCGTCGGTGAGTTCGACGACGTGCTCGGGACCGCCCCCGACCGGGCTCACGTGCACGCGCGCCTTGCGGCCCGCGGTGGCGCCGACGACGAATTCCACCGTCTCCCCTTGGGTCGCCGACCAGGGACGGGCTTCGACATAGCCGATGGTCTCCGGCTCGGCCGGTTCCGCTTCGACCACCGCTTCGACGGTCTGGGGAACCTCCTCGACCTTCTTGCGGCTGCTGGCGCAGCCCGGCGCCGCGAGCATGGCGGCGAACAGGAGCGCTCCCGCTCCCATCAGGGAAACCCATCCGGCCCGGCGTCGGCTCATCGTTCTCTCTCCTCGGAAACGGTGCCGCGTTTCGGCTTCCGCGGGGCGGCATCGTGCGCCACCCCGGTTCTCCGTGTCAACGGGGGATCCGGCCGGCCGCGGAGGATGCGCCCGGCGGCGCTACGAGCCCCTCCCGAACAGCCGGCGGTGCTCCCTCATGATGCACCGATCCTGGACGACCGCCAGTCCCGCGGCGGCCGCGATCTCCGCCGCTTCCCGGCTCCGGATGCCGAGCTGCAGCCACAGGACGCGCGCCCCGGCGCGGACCGCCGCCTCGGCCACCGCTGGCGCCTCGGATGCGGGGCGGAAGACGTCGACGATGTCGATCGGCCCCTCGATCTCCTCGAGACTCCGGCTGACCGGACGGCCGAGGATGCGTCCCTCCGCCATCGGATTCACCGGGATCACCTCGTAGCCCGTTTCGATCAGGTAACGGGCGACAATGTGGCTGTCGCGGCTCGGATTCCGGGAACAGCCGACGACGGCCACCACCCGGGCGTCGGCCAGGATCCGCCGCAGCTCGCGGTCCTCGGGTGCCTCCGGGCCGTTTTCTCCTCTTTCCCTCTTCACGAGCGTGCCTCCTGCCCGCACCGGCCCAGCGGGGCGGCGGCGGGCGCGGGTGCGGCGCGACCTCGGCCCCTGCCCCCTCCGGACGGTCCTCCCGGCCCTCCGGCCTCGCGCGCGGCGGCACGAAACCGGCCCGGGACGATGCGCCCGGGGAGACCGCTCCCGCCGCGCGGCGCACGGCCTCTCCGCAAGGCGCCGTGACCGGCCGCCGGGCCCCCGGCGAAAAGACCCGGCAACCGCGTCGGGGCGGGCCGGCGGGGCGCCGGGACCGCGTCCGGAACCGGCGGATCCCGGGCTCCCGCGCTGCGGGTCCGCGGCCCCGATTATTCACGAGACCTCGGAGCGAAGCGCCATGGAACTCGGCGGATGGGCCGCCCCCCCTCCGAGGGCCGAGCTGAGAAAGAAACGGGCTGCGCCGCCCGGAGCGGCGCGCCGAGATCCTCCGGGCGGTCCGAGGG
>RFHH01000065.1 GCA_003696075.1 Acidobacteriota bacterium | reverse complement strand
CCGTGGGAGATCGGCGGCTCCGAGGAGGGGCCCGTTCCGGCGGGGCCGGAGGGTGAGGTCTCCGGGCCCGCGGCGGAGGAGTCGGCGGAGGAGGCCGGGCCGGAGGATGCAGGTGCTCGGTGGGAGATCGGCGGCTCCGAGGAGGGGCCCGTTCCGGCGGAGCCAGGGGGTGAGGTCTCCGGGCCCGCGGCCGTGGAGGCGGCGGAGGAGGCCGGGCCGGAGGATGCCGGTGCTTCGTGGGAGATCGGAGGTTCCGATCGGGCGGCGGGCGAGACCGCGTCCGGTTCCGGAGCGGCGCCGGAGGGAGCGGTTTCCGAGGAGATGGACGAGGGTGTGCCGGAGTCCGGCCGCGGGGAAGGCGTGGAGGTGCCGGACGGGACCGGATCGCCACCGGCCCCGCGTCCCGAGCCGGAACGGGACGAGGCGGGAGAAGAGCCGGAGGAGGACGCGGAGAGGATCGCGGAGCTTCTCGAGGCGGAGGGCGTCTCGCGTTACGTCGCGCGAGCCGAGGAGGATCCGGCGAAGACCCAACGCATCTCCCGTTACGCCCTCGGGCTCGAACCGGGGGAAGGGGCGGATGCGGTCGACGCGTGGGTGTACGAACTGGTCGATCGGTTCAACCGCCGGCACCGTGTGGTCTACCGTCAGCTTCGCATCGAGATCGGCGCGGGGATCCGGAACTATGTCAGGACCTGCCTGCGCAAGCTGGGCGACCGCGGGCGGGTGTTCGGCGACCTCCTCCCCGACGACACCGGTGCTTTCCCGCGCGAAGCGCTGGCGCGGAAGCTGGCCCGGAGTCCGTTGGGCCCCTCCGCGGACGCGCTCGAGCCGCTGATCGAAACCGAGCTCTCACTGGTCCGCGACCTGCTACCGCCGGCCCGGATGCGGGAGATCGACGAGGCCCTGGCAGCCGCCGACGACGCCTGAGCTGCATCTCGCGGCGCCACTCGCGCGGCGGCGTCGCGCCGTCGCGTCATCGCATCGAGCGGCGATCGGCGGGCACCCCCGGACGAGGGGCCCGACGGGACGGCCTCGGGAGCGCGCCGCCGGGCGAGCCGCTCGAATCAGTGGAAAGAGTCCCACGCCTGGCAGTCGGGGCAGCGCCACTCGAACTCCCCCGTCTCCCGCCCGCACCGGCTGCAGCGCCACGGATCAGTCCAGACCCGTTCGCGTTCCCACCGGCTCAGGAGGCTTTCCAGCGCGCCGGCGCTCCCGTTGCGCGCCGCGGCCAGCCGCACCGCGAGGCGGGAGGTGGTCGCCGCGGCGGGTGCCACCTGCTGGAGCCTCTCGAACCACCTCGCGGCCTCGTCGGCGCGGCCGGCGAGGAGCGAGTCGTGAACGAGCCAGGCCAGCGGGCGCCAATCGGCCCCCGTTCCGGCGAGCTCCTCGGCGAGTCGGCGGGCCGCCCCGGCGGGCGCCCCCGAGGACGCCTGCTCGAGCCGGTCGAGGATCAACGCCGCCCGCGACGGGGCGGCGCGAGCCGCCTCGAGCCAAGCGGCGCACGCCTGCTGCACCTTGCCGATCTGGAACAGGGCGTCTCCCACCGTGATGCGCGCGGCGGTCAGATCCGGCGCGTCGTTCAGCGCCGCTTTCGCCTCGACCAGCGCCGCATCCGGGCGTCCCTCCGCGAGCAGCTCCCGTGCCAGGAGGACGCGGCGCCGCGCGGCGATCAGCCGCGCCCGTTCCGGTTCGACGGCAGCCAGGCGTCCGGCGGCCTCGATCGCCTCCCTCCAGCGGCGGAGGCGGGAGAGAAGGCGGCCTCGCGCCACGATCGCCGGGGCGGCGTCCGGCCGGGAGCTTTCCGCGCGGGCGTAGGCCTCGAGAGCGGCGTCGGTCTCTCCCCGTTCCTCGGCGAGCCGCCCGCGCAGGAGCCAGGCCGCGCTTTCGACGTCCGGGTCGAGGTCGCGCGCCGCGAGGATCACCTGCGCTCCCCTCTCGGCCCGCGAGCGATCGCCCAGCCGGCGGAGTTCCTCGGCGAGGAGCAGGTAGACGGCGTCGTCCCTCGGCCGCATCGCCGTGGCCCGGCGGAGGGCGGCGACGGCGCCGCGGTGGTCGCCCGAGGCGAGTCGTGCCAGGGCGGTCCGGAGGATCCGATCGTAAGGCCCGCCCTCCGCGGCCGCAGAGCGGGACCCGCGTCCGGCAGCGGACAGCGCGAGGCCCCCGATCAGGAGGCCCGCCAGGAAGGCGAGCAGAACGGCGAAGATCGTCACGTGTCGTCCGCCAGCCGCGCCGACCCGGGTGCGGCGTCGCGGTCGAGCCGGGCCGCGGGCCGATCCTCCCCGCTCAGGGTGAGGTTCCTCAAGTCGTGGATCTCCTCCTCCAGGCGCCTGAGGCGGCGCCGGAGCCGGTGCCGCTCGACCCGCAGCGACAGGCCCTCGATCACCGCCAGCAGCCCGGTGAAGAGGGCACCGGCCAGGACCGATCCGACGATGACCTGGGCCAGGGAGGTCCGCCCGGACAGCCCGGGGCCGACCCTCAGGTCGACCTCCTGCGAAGCGTTCGCGAGAGCGACCCACAACACCGCGACCACGAACGCCGCCAGCAAGACGAAGATGGCGATCCTCATGCTCCCTCCGACGCGCCGGACCGGGCGCGGAGAACGAAATCGACGACCTCGCGGACGGCGCCGCGCCCGCCGGGGTGCCGCGTGACATACGCGGCGGCGTCGACGACCTCGTCCGGGGCCTCCGGCACCGTCACCGGAAGCCCGACCGCCTCGAGGACCGGGATGTCGGGGAGGTCGTCTCCCACGTAACAGACCTCCTCCGGGGTGAGCCCCCGGCGGGAGAGGATCGCCGCCAGCACGGTGGCCTTGTCCTTCACGCCGAGGTGCACCTCCTCGACGCCGAGCTCCGCGGCGCGGGCCCGCACGGCGTCGGTCGAGCGCCCGGAGACGAACCCGACGGCGAGGCCCTCCTGCCGGGCGCGCACGAGACCGAGCCCGTCGCGCACGTCGAAGCGGACCGCCTCGCCGCCGCCGGGAAGAACGTACAGGCCGCCGTCGGTGAGGACGCCGTCGACGTCGAGCAGGAGCAGCCGGACCCGCCGCGCGGCTTCCTCGGGGTTGTGCGCCCTTCCGGCCCTGCCTGCCATGGAATCCCCGCCCGTCAGAAGAGCTGCGTGCCCCACAGATCGTGGATCTGCACCAGGCCGAGCAGCCGGCCGTCTTCGCCGACCACCGGCAGCATCATGATCTTCCGGCGCTCCATCGTCGCGAGCGCCGCCGAGGCCAGCTCGTCGGGCCCGATCGTCACGGGCTGCGGCGTCATCACCTCGCCGGCGGTGAGATTGAGGGGATCGGGGGAGCGCTCGAGCAGGCGGCGCAGGTCTCCGTCGGTGATGATCCCCGCCAAGCGTCCCTCCTCGTCGACGACGGTGGTGCACCCGAGCCGCTTCCGGCTCATCTCGATCACCACCTCGCGCATCGGCGTGTCGGGCCGCACCACCGGGACCCGGTCGCCCTCGTGCATCACCTGCCGCACCCGGGCCAGCTTCTTCCCGAGCCGCCCGCCGGGGTGCAGCCGCGCGAAGTCCTCCTCGCTGATTCCCTTCCGGACCATCAGCGCGGCGGCGAGCGCATCGCCGAGCGCGAGCGCGCAGGTCGTGCTCGCCATCGGCGCGAGGCCGAGCGGGCAACCCTCCTCCTCCACCGACGTGTCGAGAACGATGTCCGCCTCCCGCCCCAGGGTCGAGTCCGGCCTGCCGGTCAGGGCGATGACGCGGGCCTCCAGCCGGCGAATCGTGGCGAGCAGCCTGAGGATCTCCTCCGTCTCCCCGCTCTGGCTCAGCGCCACCACCACGTCGCCCCGAACGATCATGCCGAGGTCGCCGTGGATCGCTTCGGCGGGATGGAGGAACAGGGCCGGGGTTCCGGTGGAGGCCAGCGTGGCGGCGATCTTCCGGGCCACGAGACCGCTCTTGCCCATTCCGGTGAGCACGACTCGCCCGGGCGCGTCGAGGATCATCCGCACGGCGCGCTCGAACGGCTCTCCGATGCGGGCAGCCATGGCGTCCACGGCCCGCGCCTCGATCCGCAGCACCCGGCGGGCGGTCTCGATCACGGGCCGTTCCTCCCCGGCTCGCGAACGGCCCGGTGCAACCGCGCGAGCCGAACCACCAGCGGTTCCAGGCTGTCCAGCGGCAGCGCGTTCGGTCCGTCCGACAGGGCGCGCCCCGGATCTTCGTGAACCTCGAAGAAGACGCCGTCGGCGCCCGCCGCGACCGCGGCGCGCGCCAGCGCGGGGATGAAGGCGGGATCGCCCCCGGAGGCGGAGCCGAGACCTCCGGGCCGCTGGACGGAGTGCGTCGCGTCGAAGACGACGGGCACTCCCAGCCCGCGCATCACCTGGATGCCGCGCATGTCCACCACCAGGTTGTTGTACCCGAACGTCGTGCCGCGCTCGGTGAGCAGCACGCCGCTCGCCCCCTGCCGGCGCAGCTTGTCCACCAAGGGCCCGCAATCCCACGGGGCGAGGAACTGCCCCTTCTTCACGTTCACCGGCCGGCCCGTGGCCGCGGCCGCTCCGAGGAGGTCCGTCTGCCGGCACAGGAACGCCGGCACCTGCACGAGGTCGAGAACCTTCCCTGCGGCGGCGCACTGCGCGGGCTCGTGGACGTCGGCGGTCACCGGCAGCCCGGTCCGCTCGCGAACCTCCGCCAGGATCTCCAGTCCGCGCTCGAGCCCCGGGCCGCGGAAGGAGTCGAGCGAGGTCCGGTTGGCCTTGTCGTAGGAGGCCTTGAAGACGAACGGCAGGCCGGTCCGCCGCGCCACGCCGGCGATCGCCTCGGCGTGCGCGAGCGCCGATTCGCGGCTCTCGATGACGCACGTGCCCGCGATGACGAGCAGCGGTCCGTCGCCCCCGCACCGGATGCCGGCGGCGATCTCCACGGGCGGAACGGGGGGGACCTCGGTCATCGCTCCCGTGCCGCGCCGTAGCGGAGGGCCGCCCCGATGAAACCGCGGAACAGCGGATGGGGATCGAGCGGGCGGCTCTTGAATTCCGGATGGTACTGGCAGGCCACGAACCAGGGGTGGTCCTCGCGCTCGACCACCTCCACCAGCTCCTTGGCGGGGAAGATGCCCGACGGGATGAGTCCGGCGTCGCGAAGGGCGGGAAGGTACTCGTTGTTCACCTCGTACCGGTGGCGGTGCCGCTCGCTGATCTCCGCCCGCCCGTAGAGCTGGTGCGCCAGCGTTCCCGGCGTGAGCCGCACGGGGCTCGCCCCCAGGCGCATGGTGCCCCCGAGATCTTCGATCCCACGCTGTTCGGGAAGCAGGTCGATCACGTTGTGCGGGGTGTTCGGATCGAATTCGGTGGAGTTGGCCCCCTCGAGGTGGGCCAGCGAGCGCGCCGTTTCGATCACCGCACACTGCATGCCGAGGCAGATGCCGAGGAACGGAATCTGGCGCTCCCTCGCGATGCGGACCGCCCGGATCATCCCCTCGACACCCCGGTCGCCGAACCCGCCGGGGACCAGCACGCCGTCCACGTCGGCGAGCAGATCCTCGCCCTCGTCCTCTTCCAACCGTTCCGCGTCGATGAACTTGAGCTTCACCGCGACCCGGTTCGCGAGCCCGCCGTGGCGGAGCGCCTCGTTGAGCGACTTGTACGAATCCTCGTAGGAGACGTACTTGCCGACCATGGCGATCACGACCTCGCCGCGGGGGCTGCGCGCCTTCTCGACCAGCTCCTGCCAGTCCTCGAGACGGCGCTTCCGGTACGGGAGGTCGAGCAGCTTGGTGATGATCTCGTCGATCCCCTCCGCGGACAGCCGCAGCGGCACCTCGTGGATGTTGTCCACGTCCGGGGCGGCGATCACCTGGTCCTCGCTGACGTTGCAGAAGAGCGCGATCTTGCGCTTGATCTCCACCGGCAGGGGCCGGTCGCACCGGCACAGGAGGATGTCCGGCTGGATGCCGATCGCCCGCAGTTCCCTCACCGAGTGCTGCGTGGGCTTGGTCTTCAGTTCGCGCGACGCGGGCAGCCACGGGACCAGCGTCAGGTGGATGAAGATCGCGCGCCGCGGTCCCAACTCCAGCCTCATCTGGCGGATGGCCTCGAGGAAGGGCAGCGACTCGATGTCGCCGACCGTGCCGCCGATCTCGACGAGCTGGATCTCGTACCCCGGGGACAGCGTTCGGATCGCCTCCTTGATTTCGTCGGTCACGTGCGGGATCACCTGGACCGTCGCGCCCAGGTAGTCGCCCCGGCGTTCCTTCTGGATGACCTGGTGATAGATGCGGCCGGCGGTGTAGTTGTTCTTCTGTGACGTCCGGATCGATGTGAACCGCTCGTAGTGGCCGAGGTCGAGGTCGGTCTCGGCGCCGTCGTCCGTAACGTAGACCTCGCCGTGCTGGAAGGGGCTCATCGTCCCCGGATCGACGTTGATGTACGGGTCGAGCTTCTGGATGGTGACCCTGAAGCCGCGCGACTCGAGCAGCCGGGCGATCGAGGCGGCGGCGAGGCCCTTCCCGAGGGAAGAGGTGACGCCGCCGGTGATGAAGATGTAACGCGTGTCGCGAACCTTGTTGATCGGAATCATCGAGGCCCCGTCCCGGTGGTGCGGCCGAACTCCCGCTCGGCCCGTTCCAGATCCTCCGGCGTGTCCACGCCCATCGGCCGGCCGCTCGCGGGCAGGACCAGCACCCGCCAGCCCGCCTCGAGCGCCCGCAGCTGTTCGAGCCCCTCGGCCTTCTCGAGCGGCGACGGCGGCAGGCCGGCGAACTCCAGCAGCGCCTCGCGCCGCCAGGCGTAGACCCCCACGTGCAGCCGGGCGCACGCGGGCGGCCCGCCCGCGGGAGGCTGCTCGAGGAGGCCGCCGCGGCGGACGTACGGTATCGGCGCGCGCGAGAAGTAGAGCGCCCGCCCGTCGGCGGCCGCCGCCACCTTCACCGCGTTCGGGTCGAGCCACGCCTCCCGCCCGCGGAGCGGGGCGGCGAGGGTGGCGAGGCGGGGACCGCCGGGGGCGGCGACGGCGCTCGCGAGCGCGTCGAGGTCCCCCGGCTCCAGGAACGGCTCGTCGGCCTGCAGCCCGATGACGATCGCCTCCTCCAGCCCCCGCGCGACCTCGGCCACGCGGTCGGTGCCGCTGGGGTGATCCGGCGCCGTCATCGCGGCCTCGAAGCCCGCCTCCTCGACCGCGTGGCGGACCCGGTCGTCGTCCGTCGCCACGATCACGCGCCGGACCGTTCGGGCGCGGCTCGCGATGCCGCAGGCGTGGAGCACGAGGGGACGGCCTGCGAGCGGGGCGAGCACCTTGCCGGGGAAGCGCTTCGATGCCCAGCGGGCCGGTATCACCACGACCGCCTGCGGCATCCGCTGCCTCCCGTCGGCACGGCGTGCGTTCGTTTCGGCGGACGCTCCTGTACCCCGCGCGGATCGTAGACGAGCGGCCCACGGCGGTCAACCCGGGGCGCGGCGTCGGCGCGCCGCGCTATCCTTGGGCGCCGTGGAGCGCGCGTCCGACAACGGTCCGGCCGTCCAGGTGGTGGACCTTCACAAGTCGTTTCCGCGGCGCCGAACCGTGGGGCAAGTGCTCTCGGCCCCCTGGAAGCGTCCCGAGCGCGTTCCGGCGCTGCGCGGCATCGACCTGGTGGTGGAGCGGGGCGAACTCCTCGGCCTTCTCGGCCCGAACGGCGCAGGCAAGACGACGCTGCTCAAGATTCTCAGCGGACTGGTTCTTCCCGACCGCGGGCGTGCCGTGGTCTACGGCGTGCCGGCCGAAAGCGGAGACCTCACCGGTGTGCTCGGCCTCGTTCACGGCGACGAGCGGTCTTTCTACTGGCGGCTAACCGCTCGCGAGAACCTCGACTTTTTCGCCCGGTTGCACGGCCTGCGCGCCGCGGAGCGGCGGCGCCGCGTGGCGTCCCTGCTCGAGCGTGTCGAGCTGAGCGGGGAGGCGGAACGCCGGTTCGGCGACTTCTCGTCGGGGATGCGCCAGCGCCTGGCGATCGCCCGCGCGCTGCTCGCCGACCCTCCCGTGCTGCTGATGGACGAGCCGACGCGGAGCCTGGACCCGGTCAGCGCGGCGCGCCTGCGGCGCTGGATCCGGGAAGAGCTTCACGCCCGGGACGGCAAGACCATTCTCCTGGCGACGCACAACCTCGCGGAGGCCGAGCAGCTCTGCGACCGGGTCGCCGTGGTGGCGCGCGGACGCATCCGCGCGGCGGAGACCCCGGCGGCCCTGCGGCGGAGAGGCTTGACGGGGCGGCAGTACCGGGCGCGGATCGCCGGAGCCCCGCCCCCCGGTGTCGGGCGCCTCGTCCGGAGGTCGCGGGCGGGCGACGAGGAGGAGGTGGTGGTTCAGCTCGCCGAGGAAGCCGATCTCGACCGTTGGCTCGCCGAGCTGCACCGCGGAGGCGGGCGGGTCCTCGAGATCTCCCCGGTGGAGCCGGACCTGGAAGAGGTGTTCGAGCGGCTGGTGACGGACGACGCGGCGTCCGCGGAGGTGTCGCCGTGAGAGGCCTTCTCCGGACCGCCTGGGCCTTCCTCGTCCGCGACTTCCAGACGGAGTTCTCCTACCGCCTCGCGTTCCTGCTGCAGGTGATCGGCCTGTTCGTGAACGCGACCATCTGGTACTTCATGGCGCGCTTCATCGGCGGCGCCGGCGACTCCGCACGGCTGCTCCGGCAGACGGGCGGGCTGGATTACTTCTCCTACGTGCTCGTCGGGCTGATGGTCAACCGGTTCCTCGAGGTCTCCCTGAACGCCTACGCCGCGCAGATCCGCCTCGAGCAGACGACCGGGACGCTGGAGGCGATGCTGGTGACGAGGGCGCGCCTGGGGCATCTCGTGCTCGCCTCGAGCTCGTGGAGCTACACGTTCGCCGCGCTGCAGTCGGCCCTGCTGCTCTTCTTCGGAGTGGTCGTGTTCGGCGTGCGGCTGAATCCCGGCAGCCTGATCGGCGCGGTCGCGGCGGTGATCTTCACCGTCGTCGCGCTGTCGGGGATCGGCATCCTCTCGGCGGCGTTCGTCCTCTACTTCAAGCGGGGCAACCCGGTCAACTTCGTCATCAGCTCGCTGTCCTTCCTGTTCGGCAACGTGGTGATCCCCTCGGCCTCCCTCCCGCCCGGGATCGCGTGGATCTCGAAGTTGATCCCGGTCTCGTACGCGACCGAGGCGGTCCGCGGGGCGCTCCTGCGCGGAGAGGGCCTCCGCCAGATCGCTCCGGATCTGGCGGCGCTGGCCGGCTTCGCCGCCGTTCTCGTGCCGATCGGGTTGGCGGGAGCCCGCGTCGCGGTCCGCCGCGCGAAGCGGGAGGGATCGCTCGTCCAGTACTGAGCGGGATCAGCGCGGACGCGCGGCGGCCGCGACCTGCACGAGCGCGGCGAGCCATCGCACGTGCCCGGCCATCGCCTGCAGCGAGGTGAACTCCTTCTCGCTCTCGGGAGCGAAGTACCCGGTCCCGAGATTCGCGAGTGCGGTGCCGCGGTCGAGGAACGGATCGACGCCGGTGCCCCCGCGAATCGGGCGGATCTCGGCGGCCACGCCCGCCGCCTCGGCGGCGCGGCGGGGCCAGTCGAGCAGCTCGGGCCGCTCCGCGAGCCGCGGGCCCATGTTCACGTACTGGCGGGCGATCTCCACGCGCGGGGCCGGGCCGCCGCCTTCGCGGGCGACCGCTTCCACGTGCCGCTCCCGCTCGCGGAGCCGCCCCGCGTCGAAGTCGCGCAGGCGCACGTCGACGCGCTGGCCTCCCTCGACCGGCATCGACCGGTACGGGGCGGAGTAACCCTCGCGGCCGGACGACTCCTCGGCGGCGATCGGAAAGCCCGGTCGCGAGGAGAGCAGGCGCCCGACGAACCGGAGCGCATCGCCGGCGGCGCGGCCCGGCCGGCGCTCCACCGGGCCGGCGGTGGCGCAGGCGAGCCGGGCACCGCGCGGCGCGTGCGGCTCGACGATCTCGGCCGCCGCGGCCCGGATCGCCTCGATCACGGGCGGGGCGTCTTTCGCGGCCAGCTCGAACACGCCGTCGCAGTCGCGGGAGGGGTCGGAAGCGAAGGCGGCCGGCACCGCGCGCGCGGGCACGATTCCGATCCGCTCCAGTCGGGCGAGGATCTCGGCCGCGAAGCGGGTCGCCGCCCGGTACCCCTCCTCGCGCGCGGTGGCCCCGTGGGTGTTCACCCCCCCGAGGGCGAGCGTGACGCGGCGCCAGCCGGGCGGAACCGGCCGTTCGAGCGGCGCGTCCGGGAAGAACACCGTCGCCTGCGAGGCGTTGAAGTTCTCGACGTTGATCTCGTAGGGCGCGATGCCATCCAGGGTGAAGCCGGTCCGAACGCCGCGGCGCGCAAGCTCCTCCGCGAGCCCGACGACCGCCTCCATCCGCCCGATCTCCTCGTCGGCCCGCGCGATCAGCAGCAGCGGAGGACGAGGGATCTCCGGCCGCTCGGCGAGGAGTTCGGCCAGGACGAGCATCTCGGCCAGCCCGAGCTTGTCGTCGAGACCGAACGGGGCGTCGCCGGGGCCGTGGACGATGTCCTGCCCGATGAAGGGACGGGCGGCGGGGTAGTTCCGGGCGTCGACGACGAGAGAAGGGTTCGCCGGGTAGGGGATCGGCTCGCCGCGCCAGCCCGGGAGGAGGTGCAGCCGGTCCACGGCCCGGGTCCCGCGGGAGGTGTCGAGGTGGGCGCTGAAGGCCAAAGGTGGGGCGCCGGCCCCGGGTCCGCGGCCGGGCAACGACGCGAGCACGCTCGCGTGCGCGTCGCGCTCCACCCGTGCGCCGGCCGCGGCGAGGGCTGCGGCCACCACGTCGGCGAGCTCCTTCTGGCCGGGTGTCGACGGGATGGCGCTCGAGGTCTCGTCGCTCTGGCTGTCGATCCGCACCAGGCGCTCGAGCCACGCGAGCACCCGGCGCCCGAGGCGTTCGTCGGCGGCAGGGAGGATCGGCGTTCCGTCCATCGTCGGCTCCTCGCGCCGGACGATAGCACCGGCCCTCCGCCGGCGCCCCGCTTTTCCGGGGCCGGCTGCCGCCGCGAGTCGAGGTAGCATTCGCCGCATGCACCTCCGGTTCACCCGCGACGAGCTGCTGAGGGCGCGGGCGGCGATCCGCCATCCCTGGCCGGTGCGCCTGCAGGACGTGGACGCCGGCGGGGTCGTTTTCTTCCCCCGCTACCTCGAGGCCTTCAACGACGCGATGGCCGCCCTGCTGGAGAGGTGCGGCCACCCGCTCCCCGATCTCGTGAAGAGCGGTCTCCTCCTGCCGGTGGTCCGGGCGGAGGCGCAGTACCTCGCCCCGCTCCGCTTCGGCGAGCGCGCGGCCGTGGCCGTGGTCGGCGTCCACTGCGGCCGCGCCGGCCGGCTCGCCCTCGGCTACCGCGTCGAGCGCGCCGACGGCGCTCCGGCCGCGGTCGGGCAGACCGACCACCGCGCGGTGAGCGCCGCCGGCTTCGAGAGGACCGAACTACCGGGGCCGCTGCGAGAGGCGCTGCTCCGGGCGGTCGGGGGCGGTTGAGCCCGGTGGGGTCAGCAGGCGTCGAGCGCCTGGAGCGCGGCGTCGTAGTCCGGCTCCTGGGTGATCTCCGGGACGAGCTGAGCGTGGACGATGCGGTCGTTCGCGTCGAGGACGAGAAGCGCCCGCGCCGTCAGGCCGGCCAGCGGGCCGTCCTCGATCAGCACGCCGTAGTCCCGGGCGAACTGTCGCGAACGGACGAGCGAGAGGGTGTGCACGCCGGTCAGCCCTTCCGTCTCGCAGAACCGCTTCTGGGCGAACGGCAGGTCGGCCGAGATCACCAGGACGACGGCATCGTCCCGACCGCCGGCCCGTTCGTTGAACGTCCGCGCGGAGGCGGCGCACACCGGCGTGTCCAGGCTCGGCACGATGCTGAGGATCTTCTTCTTGCCCGCGAAATCGCGCAGCGACACCTCCTCGAGCGCGCTGTTGACCAGCTTGAAGTCGGGGGCGGTGCTTCCGACCGGCGGCAGTTCGCCGCAAGTGTGACAGGGGTTCCCTTTCAGGGTGATCTTCGCCATGGCGCTCTCCTCGCGGGGTCCCCGGCGCCCGGCGGCGCGGGGAGAGGTGCGATTCTAGTCGGCCGGGCGCCGACGCGCCCCTCGGGCCGGTGCGCTCACTGCCCCGATTCCGGCGGAGCCGGATCGGCCAGCAGGCGAGCCGCCTGCCGTCGGTCCGGTTTCCCCTCGCGGGTGAGCGGCAGCGCGTCGACCACGCGCCACCGGCGGGGGCGCGCCGCGCCGCTCAGGCGCGCTCGCAGCCAGGCGTCGAGAGCCGGCCGGGCCGGCGGCGGCCCCTCGGTGACGATCAGCGCCCCGACCACCTGCCCCCACCGCTCGTCCGGGACGCCGGCCACGAGGGCGTCCCGGATCGCCGGATGCCCCCTGAGCACCCGTTCCACCGCCGCCGGGCTCACGTTCTCCCCGCCGCTGACGATCGTCTCGTCGGCCCGTCCCGTCACGTGGACGCAGCCCGCCGAGTCGATCCGGCCGACGTCTCCCGTCTCCCACCAGCCGGCGGCGTCCGGTCCGCCGGCGATCCTCCCCGCGTCGGCATAGCCGCTGAAGAGCACCGGCCCGCGGACGCACAGGCGGCCGTCGCGGACCGCGACCTCCACGCCCGGGAGCGGCGGGCCGCAGCCCGCCGCCGCCCCGGGAAGCGCGAGGGTGACGTGGGCGCAGGTCTCGGAGGCTCCGTAGCAGGGGGCCACGGGAACACCGCGCCGCCGGGCCTCGTCGAGGAGATCCTCCCCGGCGCTCGCGCCGCCCAGCAGGACCGCCCGAAGGTGTCGCGGCGGGCGCCACGCGGGCAGCCGCCGGAGCAGTTCGGCGAGCATCGCGGGAACGAGCGAGACGAGCGTGATTCGCTCCTCCGAGACGATGCGGGCGAAGCCCTCGGGCTCGAAGCGCGGGGAGACGACGACGGGCCGGCGGGCGGCGAGGCAGCGAGTGAGGACCGCGAGCCCCCCGATCCGTGCCGGGCTCAGGCACAAAAGCCAGCGGTCGTCCTCCCGCCACCCCAGCACGGAAGCGCTCGCCGCGGCGGCGGCGGCGAAAGCGCGCCGCGAGAGCACGACCGCTTTCGGGCGGGCGCTGGTGCCCGAGGTGAACACGATCGCGAGCGGCCGCTCCGGATCGTGCGGGTCTCCTTCCAGCGGCGGGGGCGGTGCCAGCCGGGCGAGGGCGGCGCTCCTCTCCGATTCCGTCCAGCGCGCGTCGAGAGGGACCGCGGTGATCCCCTCCTCGATCAAGGCGAGCAGGAGAACCACCGATTCCGCATCGGCGCGCACGGTGACCGGGAAGGGGAGCTCCGGGTCGGCCCCGCGCCGGCGGAGGGCCGCCGCCTCCTCGGCCGCCCGCTCCGCGAGCTCCCGCCACGTCGCGCGGAGGCCCGGCGCGATCAGGGCGAGGCGGGCGCCGGCCTCCCGCGCCGCCGCCCGCACGCTCAGCCCATCCGGCACCGGATCTCCTCCCCGAGCCCGAGGCCGGGGCGATCGTGAGGGACGACGCGGGGGCCGCGGATCTGGGGCGGGTCGAACCGCTCGCCGAGCGCCTCCGGGTCGAGCCCGCACGCCGGGGTCGGACCGGGGAGCGCGAGCGCCGTCTCGGCCGCCGCGGCGAAGCCGATCGGGCCGTCGAAGGCGTGCGTGACCACCACGCCGATGCCGGCCGCCCGGGCGACACGCGCGAGGGCGAGGCAGGCGCGGGGCCCCCCGAGGTGCGCGGGCTTGAGCACGGCGACACGGACCGGGCCGGGGTTCCGCAGCCGGGCCGCGCCCTCCGATTCCTCCAGCGACTCGTCGGCGGCCACCGGAACGGGGAACGCGGGCAGGTCCCACAGGAGCCGCGGGGCCACGGGCTGTTCGAAGTACTCCACGCCGATCTCCGCCAGGCGGGCAGCGGCGCCGGCCGCGGCCGGGGGATCGAGCCTTCCGTTCGCGTCGACGCGGAGGCTCGCGGAAGGGCCGATCGCCGACCGGAGCCGGGCGAGCGCCTCGAGTTCGCCGTCGAGACTTTCCGGACGCCGGGCGATCTTGAGCTTCAGGGTCGCGACTCCCCGCGCCAACGCGCGCTCCGCGGCGGCGAGCAGTTCGCGCGTGCTTCCGGCGGGGAGGAGCGCGTTGTACGCAAGGCCACCCTTCGGGGGACGCCCGCCGAGGACGCGGTGGACGGGGAGGCCGGCGATGCGCCCGGCGAGGTCGAGAAGAGCGGTGTCGAGGGCCGCCCGGACGCGCGCCCGATCCGGTTCGATCGGAAGGTCGGGACCGAGCTCCGGCGGACGGGGGTCGGCGACGGTCAGGCGCCGCCCGGGCAAGGAGCGGCAGAGATCGGCGAGCTGCGAGCGCGCCGCCGCCTCCCGGCCGGGCGCGGGCACGGCGATGCCGACCCCGACCGCACCGTGCGCTTCGAGCCTGAGCACGAAGGCCCGCCTCGCCGGCAAGGGTCCGGCGGGGGGGAGGGTGACCCCGGCGAACGCCGCCGCGTCGATGACCATCGCCGCCCCGTTGCCGCTCATCCGGAACCGGCGGCGAGCAGGCCGGCGGCGAGCAGGATCGCGTAGAGCAGGAGCAGGCGCGCCGAGCCGGCGAGCGCCCTGTTGAGCGTGGGGCCGTCCTCGTGGCGGGCGACGGTCCGGTAGAGCCGGACCGCCGAGGGGAGGGTGAGGGCGGGCAGGACGAGGGCCGGGCTCCGGGCCGCGGCGGCGAGCGCCGGAGAGGCGAGGTAGGCGAGCACGAGCAATCCGGCCAGCTCGGCCAGCCCGGCCCGGCGGCCGAACCTCGCCGCGAACGTCCGCTTGCCCGCTTTGCGGTCGGTGTCGTGGTCTCTGACGTTGTTCACCACCAGGATCGCGGTCGCCAGCGCCCCCACCGGCACTGCCGCCCCCCACGCGAGACCCGGCACGCGCCCGGCGACGACGAAGGAGGTCCCGCACACGGCGACGAGCCCGAAGAAGAGAAACACGAACGGCTCCCCGAGGCCGACGTAGGCGAGGGGCATCGGCCCGGCGGTGTACGCGATGCCGGCGGCGATGGAGGCGACGCCGATGGCGACGACCGGCCAGCCGGCGACCGCTGCGAGGTAGATCCCCACGGCGACGGCGGCGCCGAAGGCGGCGACCATCCCCGCCCGGACCTGGCGCGGCGAGAGCAGGCCCGCCTGGGTGACGCGCAGGGGACCGCGGCGCTCGGCGGTGTCGGCTCCCTTCTCGTAGTCGTAGACGTCATTGGCGAAGTTGGTGCCGATCTGGATGAGGAGCGCGCCGGCTGCCGCGGCCAGCGCCGGCCCGGTCCGCCACGTCCCCGCGGCGCGCGCCGCGGCCGCCCCCACCAGAACGGGCGCGACGGCGGCGGGGAGCGTCTTCGGCCGGGCCGCGAGGGCATAGGCCCGGAGCAGCGGACCGATTCCGCCGGCTCCCCTCGCCGTCACGGGAACCGCTTGAAGCGCGAGAAGTCAGGCTTGCGCTTCTCGAGAAAGGCGCGCTTGCCCTCCTGCGCTTCCTCCGTGAGGTAGAACAGCAGCGTCGCGTCGCCCGCGAGCTGCTGCAGGCCCGCCTGCCCGTCGCAGTCGGCGTTGAACGCCGCCTTGAGCAGCCGGATCGCGGTGGGGCTGTGCTCGAGGATGCGCCGGCACCACGCCACCGTTTCCTCCTCGAGCCGTTCCAGGGGGACCACGGCGTTCACCAGTCCCATCGCGAGCGCCTCCCTGGCGTCGTACTGGCGGCAGAGATACCAGATCTCCCGCGCTTTCTTCTGCCCGACGCAGCGGGCGAGATACGACGCGCCGTACCCGCCGTCGAAGCTGCCGACGCGCGGTCCGGTCTGGCCGAACCGGGCGTTGTCGGCGGCGATCGTCAGATCGCACACGAGGTGGAGGACATGGCCGCCGCCGATCGCATACCCGGCCACCATCGCGATGACCGGCTTCGGCAGCGTTCGGATCTGGCGCTGCAGGTCGAGCACGTTCAGCCGGGGCACGCCGTCGTCCCCGACGTAGCCCCCGGCGGCGCGGACGCTCTGGTCCCCGCCCGAGCAGAACGCCTCCTTCCCCTCGCCGGTCAGGATCACCACGCCGATCGAGGCGTCGTCCCGGGCGTCCTCGAAGGCGCGCTGCATTTCCCGGATCGTCTGCGGGCGGAAGGCGTTCCGCACGTGGGGCCGGGCGATCGTGATCTTGGCGATCCCCTCGGGGGCCTTGTCGTATCGGATGTCCTCGAAGCCGGGTTGCGGTGTCCAGTCCGGCAGGCTCATCGGTTCGTCTCCTCCGCGCGGCGCTCCCGCTCGATCTCCCTCGCGACGGCGGCGGGCGCCTCGAGGAGGAGATTGTGACCCGAGCCCGGTACGACGACGAACCGGCCGCGCGGAGCGAGTCCGGCGATCTCCCGCGCCAGCTCGGCGTAGCGCCGGTCCTCCGATCCGGCGAGGGCGACGAGCCGTCCCGGAAACCGCGCGAGGGCGCGGCGGAGGTCGGGCTGGCGGCCGGGGCCGAGGGCGGCGAGGGCGCGCGCCAGCGCCCGAGGACGGTGGCGGAGGCGCCACGCGCGCTGGCGGGCGAGCGCCTCCGGCGGCCGGCGCCTCTGTGAGGCGAACAGGGGCAGGGCCTCCCATTCCTCCACGAAGCGCTCGATCGGCCCCGCCGCGATCCGCTTCGCCATCGCCGCGTCCCGTCGCCTCCGCTCCCTGGCCTCGGCGCGGGAAAGCCCGGGATGGGCTCCGATCGCGACCAGCAGCCGCGGCAGGTGGGGATGGCGCGCCGCGAGCCCGAGAGCGAGCCGGCCTCCCATCGAATAGCCCGCCACCGCTGCCGGGGCGAGCCCTTCCCGGCGAAGCGCCGCAGCGAGGCGGTCGACGGCGGCGACGAAATCCTCGCCCGGCAGGACGAGGCTCGCGGGGTGGTGGCCGGGAAGATCGACCGCCGCCACCGGTCCCGGCCAGCGCAGGTGCGCGACGACCGCGCCCCACGCCTCCGCCGCTCCGGTGAATCCGTGGAGCAGCACGAGGGGAACGCCGCGGCCGGAGCGGCCCCGCACCCGCAGGTGGAGCGCCGCCCGCCGGCGTTCGGCCGCACCGGAGGGGAAGGCCCGCGGGGTGGGAACCGACGGCGGTGGTCCCACCCGAGTTTCCGCGGCGCGCGTCTTTTCGTCCGGGCGCATCCCCGAGGTCCTTCCGGCATCCGAGCCGCCGAGCGCCCGGAGCTTGCGGCCTCGGGTCGCCCGATGGCCGCGAGACCGGGCCGACATTCCTCCCTGTCATCCCGTCGCGCAGCGCTTCGCACCCATGGGCACCGGTCAGGACCGGCGCGCCGCGCCCTCCAGGAAGGCGCGCGCCCCCGGCGGATCGGGAACGATCTCCACCAGCGTCGGTCCGGGCCGGCCGAGCGCTTCCTCGAGGGCGGCCCGCACCTCGTTCCGCGTGGCGGCGCGTCGGTGGGGCAGGCCGTAGGCGGCGGCGAGGGCGGCGAAGTCGATCGGCGTCGGGCAGCGGAAGCGGTCCCGATACTCCTTTTCGAGGTCGGCGCGGGCGGCGACCGGGAGGAGGTCGAACAGGCGCCCGCCGCCGTTGGCGAGCACCGCCAGGACGAGCGGAACGCGCACCGCACGGGCGGCGGCCAATCCCCCGGCGTCGTGGGCGAAGCTCAGGTCCCCGCCGAGCGCCACCGTCGGCCGTCCCGTGGCGGCGGCGGCCCCCGCGGCCGAGGAGACGAACCCGTCGATTCCGGAGGCGCCGCGCTGGTGCAGCACGGTCAGCGCCCGGTGGCTTCCGGGGGCGGCGATGTCGGCGAGGCGGACGGCGAGGCTGTTGCCCAGCTGGATCTGAGCGCCGTCCGGGAGGGCACCCAGCACCTCGGCCACCGCGGCCGGTTCCGGCATGGGCCCGCCGCCGCGGAGCGCCTGTTCGACCCCGCGCCACGCGCGGGCGTCGGCCTCGCGAACGGCGCCGAGCCACTCGGTGTCGGCGCCGGCGGGCCGGAGCCGGCGCGAAGCCTCGGCCAGGAGGTCCAGCGCCGCCTCGGGATCGCCCACGAGCACCGCCTCCGCACGGTTGACCGGATCGCACCATCGGGGCGCCGCCACCAGAAGGCGGGCCGGCGTCCGCTCGAGCCAGCCCAGCGTCCACCGTCCCGCCGGAGCGCCGTGCAGGAGCAGGACCGCCTCCGGCGGCTGGCGGTCGAGGAAACCGCCCGGGGCCGCGAGCCACTCCAGGCCGTCCAACGCGAGTCCCGGATCGCGCTGCGGGTGGTGGCGGAGCTGGCTCGTCGCCTCGGCGGCGAGGACCGCGGGCGTCTCCGCGGCGAGGCGGGCGGCGGCGCGGGCCGCCGCGGCGA
The DNA here is from genome assembly GCA_003696075.1 of Acidobacteriota bacterium. Taxonomy (NCBI): domain Bacteria; kingdom Pseudomonadati; phylum Acidobacteriota; species Acidobacteriota bacterium. The sequence goes on along the minus strand of RFHH01000065.1, from coordinate 132 downwards.
AGCCGGGTGGAGCCGGCCCGGCGATCACCAGCCGCCTCCGCCCGGCGCACCAGATCCGCGCCGCTTCCTCGACGGCGGGGGGATCGGGTGCCGCCCTCGGCGTTCCGAAGAGGGGCGGCGCGGCGGTGGGGG
>RFHH01000064.1 GCA_003696075.1 Acidobacteriota bacterium | reverse complement strand
CGATCCACTCACCGGAGCCGAGGCGCAGGGAGCGGCCGGCCCGGCCGAGCTCGGCATCTACCTGTCGAGCTTCGAGACCGATCCGAGCGGCTTCGACCCGTTCACCTTCGATCAGGACGAAGCCGCCCGGGAAGCCGGGCTGAACCAGTGCCCCAATACGAACGGCACGGGACAGAACGGCCTCGGTGTCCAAGAGTGTGAATACACGGACGGCCCCCGCGTGCCCCACGTTCCCGGCCAGTACAACCCCAACTTCGAGCAGAACGCGGGCCAGATCCTCAACCTCCGCGTGCGGCTCCGGAAGCTGATCCTCTACCGGGCCGACGATCCGACCCAGCCGGTGGAAGTGGATTTCGACGGCACCCAGACACCGATCGTCGACGTGGTGCAGGCGATGCACCAGCCTCAGTTCGTCGCCACGACACAGCTCGAACCCGGCGAGTACGTCAGGATGTCGGCGGAGCTGGAGGTGGTCGACTTCGAGGCCACGCAGCTTTCGCGGCAGATCTTCCGCTGCGACAAGTCCTGCAATTTCCAGTGCCCGCGCACGCAGCGCGTGGTTCGCAACGTCTGCTATCGGGCCAGGTGCCGCCCGATTCCCGGGACGGAACGGATCACCCTTCCGATCCTGAGCGACGACTTCACCCGGCTGATCGTGGACGGCTCGCACGGGTTCAATCGCGTCATCGAGATCGAGGCCAACGCCACCTGCTCGCAGGACTATCCAGGCGATCCGACGACGTACGGCGACGGCGTCGTCTTCCTCAAGAAGTCGCAGATCATCCCCCTGGGGCCGTTCGGCTAGTCCTCGATGGGCCGGAAGGCGGTGCGCGAGGTCCACCGGGGACCTTACCCGGAGCTCACCTGGACGGCGCTTCTCGTCGGGTACGGCCTCGGGACGCTGATCACCATCTCGATCGGCTACGCCTCGCTGAAGCTCGGGTTCTCGATCGAGGGATCCGAACTCGCGGCGATCCTCGGCTGGGGGATTCTCCGGGGCCTGCTCGGCCGGACGAGCATCGTCGAGAACAACATCAATCAGACCATCGCCTCCGCGGTGAACGGAGCCTCGGCCGGCTTGATGTTCTCCGTGCCGGCCTTGCTGATCATCGGCCAGCGCGTCCCCGAGGCGGGCCGGTTCTCCTCCGTGCTGGTGGTTTTCGCCGCCATCAGCGGGGGCATCCTCGGCCTGGCTTTCGTCATCCCGCTGCGCAAGCAGATGATCGACTTCAACCGGCTGGCCTACCCGGGAGGGATCGCGGTGGCAGCGATCCTGAAGTCGCCGGGGGCGGGCCTGCGGAAGACCGCGTACATGCTGGCCGCGGCCGGGATCTCCGGGCTCGTCCACGCCGCGGTGCTGACGCTGCTGCCGGGAGAGGATCTCGACGTCGGAGCCATCCTCGGCCTGCCGCCCCTGCTCAACATCACCTTCTACCTGTCGCTGCTCACCGTCGGCACGGGCTTCCTGTCCGGGCGCGGCGGCCTCATGTTCGGACTGGGCGGTTTCATCTGCTATTTCGCGCTCTCTCCGGCGCTCGCGCGGTTCGGGGTTCCGGAGGTGCAGCGGCTGGTGGCCGAGGGGCCCGACGCGGTCCGCGTCGAGCTGTACAGGCCGCTCGGGATCGGCATTCTCATCGGAGCCGCGGTCGCGGGGGTCTTCGCCGCCTTCCCCCTGATCAGGAGCGCCTTCCGCTCGATGCAGGACGCCTCGCGGGCGCGCGGCGAGTCGCGCCTCGCCGCGGACGAGATGCCGATCAAGGCCCTGTACGTGGCGATCGCGGCCGGCTTCGTCGTGCTGGTTCTGATCGCGGATCTCGCCGTTCCGCAAATGACGCTTCCGCGTGCCGTGGCGATGGCGGTTCTCGGAACGCTCTGGATCTGGGTGGCGGGGGTGATCGTTTCCGAGTGTCTCGGACGCACCAACTGGTCGCCTTTGTCCGGAATGACGCTGATCGCTGTCACCATCCTGGTCCTCATCGCCAGCGGCCTGGGCTCGACCGCCGCGATCATCTCGTCGGTGATCGTCGGGGCGGCGATCTGTGTCGCGATCGCCCAGGCGGGGGACATGATGCTGGACCTCAAGTCCGGCTATCTGGTGGGGGCCAGCCCGCGAAAGCAGCAGATCGCCCAGATGCTGTCCACGTGGCTCGGACCCATCATCGTCATCGCGCTGATGTGGGTGCTCCACGGCGCCTACCGGATGGGAAGCGACAAACTGCCGGCGCCACAGGCAGCGGCGCTGGCGAGCACGATCGAGGTCATCATCCAGGGCGACGTGCCGAAACTGCTGTACGGTGCGGGTGCGGGTCTGGGGGCGATGCTGGCTTTCAGCGGGCTCGGGGGGATCGGCGTCCTGATCGGGCTCGGCTTCTACATGCCGTTCAACATCGTCCTCACCTATACCGTCGGGTGCCTCGCGCGGATCCATGTCCAGAGGCGGTACGGTGTGGAGTTCGTCGAGAACGTCGGGATTCCGGTCGCGGCGGGGCTGATCGTCGGCGAAGCCCTCGTCGGCGTCGGGAACGCGCTGGTGCGCATCGCGCTGGCGATGGGAGCTTGAGGCGCGGATGCGGGCCGTCGGCCACGTTCTCCTCTGGTGCGGCTTTCTCGGAGGGGCCTTCACCGCGGTCCGCTCAGGGGCCGCGCCGGCCCCATCCGCTCTGCTTCCGGCCTACCCGATCCTCCTCGCGGTGGGAATCGCGGGGGTCGTGCTGCTGCGGATGAGCGCCGGCCGGGCGCTGGCGCATGCTCCGAAAGTCGAGGGCGAGATGACCCTGATGCGAGCCGCCCTGGAACGGCTGTGCGCAGCGCTCGACCGGATGCTCGGTGAGCGCAGCTCGATCGATGTCTTCGACGTCCACGAGCGGATCGACGAGGAGCTTCTCAAGGACCTCGCCGGCTTCGCCGAGGCGCGGGAATCGATGATTCCGGCGTTCGGTCTCGAGGGGTACGCCGACGTGATGACCTGTTTCGCGGGAGCGGAGCGCCTGATCAACCGGGCATGGTCGGCGTCCGCCGACGGCTACGTGGACGAAGTGTGGGACAGCCTGGAGCAGGCCGCCACGCTCATGCGCGAGGCGCGGGACCGGTTCCTTTCGAGGGTTCCATCAGCGCGCGCCGCGCCCTGAGACGCCCGGCCGCCGTCAGGCGGGCCCGGCCCCGATCGATCGTCACCAGCTGCACGCGCCCCGCCCGCCGGAGGACTTCCTTGACGAGCGATGGCGGCCAGTGGAGATGCCGCTCCAGCGTCGAAACCGCGCTTTCCTCCTCCTCCCTCGCCGTGTCCTCGTGGTGAAGCAGATGCACGAGCAGCATGGTGGTGGCGAACTCGATCCGGAGTCGCCGGCGGCGCACGAGGCGCACGACGAGACCGCTCCGCGGCGCACCGACGAAGGCGGCGGCGAAGGCGAGTCCGGAGCAGACCGCCATGGAGCCGGCGATCGACACGTCGAGCCAACGCGCCAGCCAGTAGCCGGCCAGCGCCGAGGCGCTCCCGATCCCGAGGCTCACCGCCAGGACTCCGCCCAGCGTTTCGGCGAGCAGCGTGGCCGCGGCGGGAGGCGCAATCATCAGGGCGACGACGAGGATCGATCCCACGGCATGGAACGCCCCGACGGCGGTGACCGATACGGCGGCCATCAACGCGTAGTGGAGCGCCGTCGGCGGAAAACCGAGCATCGCCGCCTGTTCCGGATCGATCGTCGAGAGCTTGAGCTCCTTGTACAGCAGCCCGACGAACCCGAGGTCGAGAAAGAGGATGGCTCCCATGCTCCACGCCGCCTTCGGGCCCAGGTCGTATCCGCCCAGCACGAGACGGTCGAAAGGCGCCAGCGCAAGCTCCCCGAGCAGGACGGAGTCGGTGTCGAGGTGAACGCCGGACGCGTACCGGGCGATGAGGACGACCCCGGCGCTGAACGCCGCGGGGAAGACGAGCCCGATCGCAGCGTCCTCCCGGACGAGCCCCGTGCTCCTCAGCGCTTCGATCAGGGCGACCGCAGAGAGCCCGGTGAGGGCGGCTGCGGCCAGGAGGAAGGGGGAGGTGAGGGAACCGGTGGCGAAGAAGGCGAGCACCAGGCCGGGAAGCACGGCGTGGCTCACGGCATCGGCGACGAGCGACATCCTCCGGAGCACGAGGAACACGCCAGGGACGGACGCCGCCGCGGCCGTGAGCACCGCCACGAGCTGGACCTCCGCCCGGAAGTTCACCGCCGCCGCTCCGGGTGACGCGCCGCCCCGGCTCGCGCGCGTCCTTTCTCCGTGAGCCTCCAGCGGGCGCCCTCGGTCCGCTCGGCGAGCCCCTCTCGCTCGAGCTGGGCGAGCGCTTCGGCGAGTCCGGCGCGGCCCCGCGCCAACGCTCGCAGCACCCCCTCCTCGTGAGCGTGCCCGCCTTCGTCGTGCTGCAGGGAGAGGGCGTGGAGCTGCTGCAGCACCGTTTCCGCCTCGACGCGGGGCCGTGTGCCGGCGAACCGCCAGAGGAGGCCGCGGCCCGGTGCCACGACCAGCGAAACGGCCACCCAGGCGGTGGCCAGCAGGACGATCGTCGGGCCGGTGGGCAGGCGGGGCACGGCGGCGCTCAGCAACGCGCCTGCCAGCCCCGCAGCCGCGCCGAAGCCGCCCGCGAGGACCACCATCGTCCCCAGGCGCCGGGCCCACTGGCGGGCCGCCGCCGCGGGGGCGACCACCATCGCGCTCATGAGGACGACGCCCACGGTCTGGAGGCCGATCACCACCGCCACGACGATCAGGGCCGTCAACGCCACGTCGAGCGCTCCCACCGGCAGGCCGAGGCTTTCGCCATAGTCGCGGTCGAAGGCGAGGATCTTGAACTCCTTCCACAAGGCGGCCACCGCGGCGAGAGCCGCCGCGCCGAGTAGGAGCATCGCGTGCACGTCCTCCCGGAGAAGGGCGGCCGCTTGCCCGAACAGAAACCGGTCGAGGCCCGCCTGGGAAGCATCGGGCCGCTTCTGGATCGCGCTGAGGAGGACGAGCCCGAGGCCGAAGAAAGTGGACAGGGCGACGCCGAGGGCCGCGTCGAAGCGAACCCTCGACAGCCGCACGACGGCCGAGACCGCGAGAGTCGCGAGGAGCCCGGCGCAGGCCGCCCCTCCCATCAGCACCATCGGCGCCTTGCTGCCCGCGATCAGGAACGCCGCCGCCACACCCGGCAGCGCGGCGTGCGCCACCGCATCTCCCAGAAGACTCTGCCGCCGGAGCAGAGCGAAGCTCCCGAGGACGCCGCTCACCGCCCCCAGCGTGGCCGCCCCGGCGGCGATCGTCCTGAGGGTCGGATCCGAGAGCCACGGGATCATCCGCCGATCCCCTCCGGGCCCGCACGCCCGCCGAATGTCGCCCGCAGGTTGGCCTCGGTGAACACCTCGCTGACGTCTCCCTCCGCGATCGCGCGCACGTTGAGAAGGAGCACGCGGTCGAAGTAGAGCGGTACGGTCTGGAGGTCGTGGTGGACCACCACCACGGTCTTCCCCTCGGCAACCAATTTCCGGAGGACACCGATCAGCGCCCGCTCCGTCGGGGCGTCCACGCCCTGCAGCGGCTCGTCCAGCATGTAGATCTCGGCGTGCTGGACCAGGGCGCGGGCGAGGAGGACCCGCTGGCGTTGGCCTCCGGACAGCTCGCCGATCGGGCGGCGGGCGAGGTCCGCGATGCCGACCTCCTCGAGCGCCCTCCGGGCATCGCGGCGTTCCGCGGCTCCCGGGCGCCTGAACCAGCCGAGCCGGCCGTAGGTCCCCATCGTCACCATGTCGAGCACCGTGGTGGGAAAGTCCCAGTCGAGGAGGCTCCGCTGCGGCACGTAGGCGACGCGGCCGCGCGCGTGCCGTGGGGGCCGGCCTTCGATCCGGACCGTCCCGGCGACGGGCGTGACCAGTCCCAGGATGGCCCGCATCAGCGTGCTCTTTCCCGCGCCGTTCGGCCCCACGATCGCCGTTCGCGTGCCTCGCGGGATGGTGGCGTCGACGTCCCAAAGCGCCGGCTCGCCGCCGTAGGCCACGGTGAGGTCCTCGATGCGGATCGCCGCTTCCCGGTCGCTCACGGTTCGGCCTCCCGCCCGGAGCCGGCCGGGGCCGCCGCACCGAAACGGCGCCGTGGGTTCCGCCGGATCAGCGCGAAGACCTCCGAGGTCGCGAAGGATCGTGCCGCCGCGCGGCAAGCGAAGGCCGGAGGTAAGGGACATCCTTCCGGCTCCGGGGGTCGCTTCCGCGGCAGCTCCTGCGTCCCGGGAAGGCCGGGGCGGCGCCCGATTCGCCCGCGCCGGCAGATCCCTCCCGAGGCGGGAGCCCCGCTCGCGGGCCGCCGGTCATCGCCGCGCCGGGGCATCGCCGTCTCCGACCAGTCCCGCGACCAGCGTTTCGACATTGCTCCGAACCATGCCCTCGTAGGTTCCCGCCGGACTTCCCGGATCGCCCAGGGCATCCGAGTAGAGGGTCCCGCCGATCCGCACGCGCGCTCCCCTCGCGGAGGCCGCCTCGATCAGGGCCCGCACATACCGGCGCGGCACCGAGGACTCGACGAACACGGCGGGAATCTTCCTGGTGGCGATCAGCTCTGCCAGGGCCGCGACATCGGCCGCCCCCGCTTCGGCCGCCGTGTTCAGGCCGAGAAGGCCGCGCACCTCCACATGGTAAGCTCGGCCGAAGTAGGAGAACGCGTCGTGCGCAGTGATCAGAATCCGGCGCCTCGGGGGTACGGCGGCCAGCCTTTCGGCGACCCACGAGTGCAGCCGTTCGAGACGCCGGTCGTAATCGCGGGCCCTGCGCTCGATCTCCTCCGCCCGTCGCGGAAGCAGCCGGCGAAGCTCGTCGGCGGTACAGCGGGCCGCGAAGCGCCAAAGGCGGACGTCGAACCAAACGTGCGGGTCGTACACTCCGCCGAATCCGGACGCGACGATGCGCCGGTCGACCGGGATGCACTCCGCGACCGCCAACGACGGGACACCGATGCGGTCGAGCCGCTCGAGAACTTCGACCATGCGCCCCTCGAGATGAAGCCCGTTGTAGAAGACGGCGTCCGCTTCGCCGAGGCGGAGAATATCCCCCTCGCTCGGTTTGTACATGTGGGGATCGATGCCCGGCCCCATGAGAACGCTCAAGGACACCGCCTCGCCGCCGATCTCCCTCACGAGATCGGCGACGATCGACGTCGTCGCGACCGCGCGTAGGGGCGCTCCCGGTGGGCGCTCCGGCCGCGTCGAGCAGGACCAAGCGGCGGCAAGGAGGAGCAGCGCGGAGAGAACGGGGCGGACCGGTCGCAAGGGCTGACCTTCGTCGATCGGGCGCAGCATAAGGGGTCCACTGGTCCGAGACAAGCCGGTGCGCGGTCCTTCCCCGCGTTCCGGCGGGGAGGTCCGATGGCCGAAGTCGAACGCGTTCGGTTCGAGGGCTCGGCGGGCGCACCGCTCGCCGCGATCGTGGAAGCGCCGCGGTCGCCACGGGCGTTCGCGCTGTTCGCCCACTGTTTCACCTGCTCGAAGGACCTGCGTGCCGCGCGGCTGATCGCCGGCGTCCTCGTCGAGCGCGGCTTCGGCGTCGTCCGCTTCGATTTCACCGGGATCGGGGAGAGCGGAGGCGATTTCGCCGCGACGACCTTCAGCTCGAATGTAGCCGACCTGCTGGCCGCTGTGGATTTTCTGCGCGGTCGAGGGCAGGCGCCGGCCCTTCTCGTCGGGCATAGCCTCGGCGGAACGGCCGTCCTCCGTGCGGCCCCCGAGATTCCCGAGGTGCGGGCGGTGGCCACCATCGGGGCGCCGAGCGAACCGGCGCATCTGGCCGAAGTGCTCACCCGGAAGGCCGGTCCGGCCGCGGGGGAGGAGTGGGTTCTGTCGATCGGCGGCCGCCCCGTCCGGCTGCGCCGCGAACTCGTCGAGGACCTCTCCGCGAGCCGTATCCGGGAGGCGATCGCGGCACCTGGACGCGCCCTGCTGGTGATGCACTCGCCCGTCGACGAAGTGGTCGGGATCGAGCATGCGAGGAAGATCTTCGAGGCGGCGCGGCACCCGAAGAGCTTCGTCGCCCTGGACGGGGCGAGCCATCTCCTCTCGCGCGCGAGGGATGCCCGCTACGCGGGCGAGGTGATCGCCGCGTGGGCGCGGAGATATCTGCCCGAGGCCGCCTCGGAACCGGCAGGGGAGGAGCTTCCGGAAGGCGAGGTGCTCGTGAGCGAGACGGGGCCTCCCTACGCGCAGGAGATCCGTGCTGGACGCCACGTCCTCCGCGCCGACGAGCCGGAACGGGTCGGCGGGGGAGACACGGGGCCCTCCCCTTACGACCTGCTGCTGGCCGCCCTGGGGGCCTGCACGTCGATGACGCTGAGAATGTACGCCGCCAGGAAGGGGTGGCCCCTCGCCCGCGTGTCGGTGAGGCTCGATCATCGGAGGATTCACGCCGAGGACTGCGCCGACTGCGAGACGGAGAAGGGCCGGGTCGACGAGATTCGGCGGCGCATCCGGCTCGAGGGAACCCTGGACGCCGGGCAGCGCCGGCGCCTGCTCGAGATCGCGGACCGCTGTCCCGTTCACCGGACCCTGGAGGGTGAAGTCAAGATCCGGACGTCCCTGGCGGAGGAGTGACGCGCTGCGCGATCAGCCACGCGAACGCGCCGGCGGACTGGCGTCGAGGAGGATCGCGATCCACCGGAGGTCGTCCGTGTGCTCCAGCATGATCTTGACGATCATCGTCAGGGGAACGGAGAGCAGCATGCCGACCGGACCCCAGACCCATCCCCAGAAGACGAGCGAGAGGAAGACGACGAGGGGGCTCAACCCGAGCCGCCGTCCCATGAGCTGCGGTTCCACGATGTTCCCGATGACCATGTTGACCGCGACGTAGCCCAGCATGACCAGGAGCGCGTTCGCCGGTCCGTGCTGCACGGCAGCGAGCAGAATGGCGGGGACCGCGGCCAGGATCGATCCCAGTGTCGGGATGAAATTCATCACGAAGGCCGTGAGTCCCCAGAGCAGGGGGAAGTCCACCCCCAGCACGAGCAGCCATAGCGTGATCAAGACCGCGGTGGCGAGGCTGGTCAGCGTCTTGATCGCCAGGTAACGCTGCACCTCTCCGGTGATCCGCCGCAGGCGTCCGAAGTCGGCGGCCTCGTGCCCGAGCGCGGCGGCGAGCTTCTCCGGAAATCCAGCCGCCTCCAGCAAGATGAACGCCATCGTGAGCAGGACCATCACCACGTTCGACAGGGCCGACGCGACGGCCGTGATCGATCCACCGATGAAATCGAACAGCACCCCCGGGTTGACGGCGTCGATCGACATCCACTGCCGGACGTCGACGCCATGGCGTGACAGCCAGGATTCCGCTCCCCTGGCCAGCGTCTCGAGCCGTGCGCTGTAGCGGGGCGCCGCGTCGATGAATCCCGTCACCGAGCCTCCGACGAGTGCGGCGAGCCCCGCCACGACGAGAACCACGGCCGACATGGTGAGAAGAACGGATGCCCACGTCGGGAGCCTCCACCGCCGGAATGCCGCCAGCAGCGGAAGGCTGAGAACCGCGAGGAAAGCCGAGACGAGGAAGGGCTTCAAGAACACGGCCGCCGCCTGGAGCCCGGCCACCACGACCACGAGAGAAGCGAGCGTGAGCAGCACGCGCGAACCGGTGAGCCCGTTGCCGCCGTCGGCCATCCACTCCCTCCGCTCCGCGACGAATCCGGCGCACCGCCGCGGGAAGCGGGATCACCATACGCAGCCGAGGCGGGTGTGACAATCGCGGGGTGCCGGATCGCCCAGAACGCTCCCGCGGGCGGTCGGCTCGGCCGCCGCTCCCGGCGGCGCCCGGCCGCCCGCACGCCGTCCGCCTCCGGCGCGCCCCAGCGGGACGGCCCCGAGCCGGGGCGACGTCCTTCCGTCCGGGGAGGTCGTCTCGGGCCGGGCCACGGCGGCGGTATGCGCGGGTTCTCTCGCGACACCTTTCCCCTCAGGCGCGGAACGGAGTGGAACTCGAGGTCGCCCCGTCGCGCGGGGTTGGGGGGCTGCCCGATCCGCTCCGGGCCCGGACCGCTGCCCATGGAGCGGATTCCAGCGAGCCGTCCCGGGAGCTCAGCCGCGTGGACCATCCGGTTCCGGTGTCCGCGGAGCCGGGCTCCCGCTTGCGGGGTGGCCTCGCGGCCCGCCGGGAGAAGGGCGGCCGAACGCGGGGGCCCGGGGATCGAAGGCCCGGCCGGGAACGGTCGCGATGCCGGCGTGGCCGCGCCGCCCGCCCTCCACGCGACCGGACACTCGGTCCGCGCGAGGAGTGCGAGGTGCATCCCCGACGGAGGGCTCTCGCACCCCAGCTACTGAGCTCTCGGAAGTTGCGATACCGAACGGCCCGGCGCCCGCGAGATCGGGCCGAGATCGCACCCCGGGTCGGGTCGCGGCACCTCCCGCACGGGCGAGGGTGCTCTTCCCGTTCGAACGGGGCCTGCGGAAAGCCGGCGCCGAATCCGGAACCGGGGCGGCGAGCCCGCGACGACCGGCGGTTTGTCGTGGGTTCGGGTGCCGATGCGCGCCCTCGAGAAGCGACCTTCCCGTCGACCGAAGGGCGAACCGGCCCGGCGGCCCGTTCCGCCGCCCGGATCCGGCCGGAAACCGGCCGGCAGGACACCGGCCGGCAAGGGCACCGCGCAAAAATGCGGCTCAGTCTACTTGTGGCATTGGATGCACAGCATGAATCCCGGCCGTGCGAAGAGCAGCTTGGCGTGACTCGCGGCATGGGGGCGGTGGCACGTTCCGCACCACATCGGCTTTTTCGGATCGAGCGGGCTCGCCTCCGCCCGGACCGGATGCTTGACGACCGGATGGCCCCGGCCGCTGGAATCGACCGGGATGCGCGGCAGGCGCTGGAGGAAGGAGGCTTCCACCGACCGCCGGCCCTCGAAGAGCGCCGCCGCCTCCGCGTCCGCTCCACCGCCCGTCCCGGGCCCGTGGCAAGCCAGGCACAGCGCGTTCCCTTCTGCGAGAAGGAGGCGAGGGTGCGCCGAGGCGTGCGGATCGTGGCAGATGGTGCATCCCTTCTCGGTCACGGCGCCGTGAACGTGCGGCAGGCCCAGCTCGTCGCCCTGGTCCGTGTGGCAGCCCGTGCACAGATCGTTGACCGGTTCCACCAGCAGCTTTCGGTTCTCCGAGGCGTGCGGATCGTGGCACCCGTCGCAGCCGAACAGCTCGACCGCCTCGTGCGGCGTGCCGGCATCCGCGGTGGGGTCGTCGTGGCACATCACGCACAGGTCCTTCACCGACGACTCCGCGAGCTCGAACTCGTGCTTGTCCCCCTTCTGCTCGTGGCAGACATCGCAGCTCTCGTCCTCGGCGGGCGGGTGCACGACGCGCCCCCGAGCCTTGTCCGCGTGGCAACCGCTGGCGAGACAGGATTGCCCGGCGAACCCGGGCACGCCCTCGGCGACGGCCGCCGGCGAGGCCGCCGCCGCGGCGAGGATGGCGATCCGGACCAACCTGAGCGCTCTCATCGCGGCTCCCGTCAGTAGGTCTTGGGGTCGTGGTTCTTGCCGTGGCAGGTCAAGAAGCAGGCTCCGTGGAACACGCCGCGGTCCTCGAAGCGTAGCTGGCCCGAGTTGCTCGGCGAGACGATGTCGACATCGAAGTTGATCAGGTGCGAGTTCTCGGTCGCGTTGCCCTGTGTCGCGCTCACGCCATGAGGATCGTGGCACACGGTGCACGACGCGTTCTCGCCATCGATGTGGAGTCTGTGCTTCTTGAAGCTCTGGTTCCCCATGATGCTCGCCCGGTCGTGACACTTGAAGCAGAGGGCGTACATCGCATCGAAGTTGTTGCCGGTGTTTCCGTCACCCGTGTCCAGCCGCCGCTCCAGTAGATGGTTGTACGCCGAACCGTGGGGCCCGTTCGGGCCCGAGCCTCCCGCTCCCGGACCGGTGTCGTTGTTGTGGCAGTCGGTACAGCGGATGATGCTCGAGGTGGTGTACGGGGGAATCAGGCTCGGCACGTTCGGGTTCTTGCCTGCCGCTTCCACCGGGTGGTAGGAGGGGTTACCGGGATCGAACTCGAGGCGGACATTGAACTGCACGATCGCGCGGTTCGTGTAGGGTGGGTTCGGAAGCCCCGACTCCTGCGGCTTGTTGGCGCTGTCGGCATGGCACTTGTAGCAGATCTCGTACTCGAACCGCGCGGGGTCGACCAGCGCACCGGATGAGTCGATGCCCCACACGCCGCTCGTGGCACCGGTGACGTCGGGTGCGGTCGCCGACTGCGAGTAAGCCGCGTGGGGGTTGTGGCAGTCCGCGCACTCGGCGTGCCGCGCTGCCCCCGGATCGACCTCGGGCAGCGGATTCGAACTGCTCGTCGGCGACTCCGCTGCGTCGTGCACCGAGGGAGTCGTGTCGAAGGTGGGGTGGCTGTAGGCCTTGCCGAACTCCGCCGAGATGTCGAACGTGGCGACGCTGCCGTTGTGGCACTGATCGCAAGTCGCCTCCTCGACGAACTTGAGCAGCCGCTGCGGCTCGCCGCCCGTATGGGGCCGGTGACAACTCTCGCATCCGTTGTCCTGAACCGTCGTGTACCCGGTGTGCGCGCCGTTCGACGACGTGTAGGTCGCGGTGGACGACTGATGGCTCGAGGGGTTCGTCTCCCAATAATCCTTCTGATGGCAGGTCAGGCAGATCGCGGAGCCCTGGTTGACCTTGACGAGGAACTTTCGCGTCACGGGATCGATGTCCTCGGTGTGAGGCTCATGGCACGAGGTGCACTGCACCTCCCCGGCATCGTCGAGCGAGACGGGGTCCCCCGGCGGGGGATCCTTCGTCTCGGTGTTCGACGGATTCGGCTGGAACGACACCGGGTGGTCGTCGGCGAGGTCCACCCCGAGGTTCGAGGGGCCGGCGGGCATGACACCCCCGGGTCCCGTGTTGAGCAGCCCGATCAGTCCATCGTTCACCGTCTGGCCGAGGGCCACCGTCCCGTCGTGACAGCTCAGGCAGAGCTTGGAAGCCCCGGTGGGCTGCGGCAGTGGCGTGGTGACGGTCAACGTGGAGCTGGAGTAGGTGGAGTACGTGGCGCCCGAAGTCGCATGATTCCACAGGGGCACCGCCGGCTGAGCGTTGTGAGGCGTGTGGCAGAACACGCAGACCCGGCTTTCCGTATCGGAAACGATCGTGCCCGGCCCGGACACGGAGAGGTTGTGTTTCGTGGAGCGGACGTCCCCCGCCGGAGCCGGCGACGCGGCCACGGCGGCCAGGGCCAGGGCGGTCATCGTGCCGATTCTGTGTCTCATCCGAGATCGTTCTCCGTCCCTCTGTCACCCAGGAAAGTCAGGATCTGGAGCCGGTGATTCGCGGAGTCGGCGACGAAAATCCGGTCGTCGTCGATATGGATTCCCGCCGGAAGCCAGAACTCCCCTGGTCCCGTTCCCGATCCACCGACCACGGTCAGCAGCGAGCCGCGCCGATCGAAGATCTGGATCACGTCATGGAGGGCATCGACGACATAGATGTGCCCCTCGCTATCGACGGCCACGCCCTTGATCTTGTCGAAGCGCCCCGCCACAGTACCCGGTTCGCCGAACGCGCCGAGGAACCGTCCCTCCGGGCCGAGGACCTGGATGCGGAAGTTCATCGAGTCGCCGACGTACACGGTCCCCGCTCGGTCGACGGCGACCGATACGGGGTAGTTGAACTCGCCGGGACCCGTGCCGCGGCGGCCGATGATGCGGGCCTCCCCCGTCGCCGGTTCGAACCGGATCAGGTGGTGTTCCGCGGTGTCGACGATCCAGAGGAATCGGTGGGTCCGGTCGTAGGCCAGACCCGTCGGCCGTCCGAGCGGCGGCAGGTCGAGGTCGCCGCGCCACTTTCCTCCGTCGCTGAACACCGATACCCGCCGGGCCATCGAATCGGAAACGTACAGACGGCCGTTCCCGTCGGATGCCAGCCCGACCGGGGAGAGAAGGGGCTCGCGGCCGGCGCGCGTGATCCGCTTGTAACGGTTCCGGGCCGTGTCGAACAGGTGCACGGCGTGGGCGTCGGGATCCGCCACGGCGAGGCCCCCGTCGGCGATCGTGACGACCGCGAAAGGCCGCCGCATCAGGCGGGAAGTGCGGCCGCGCACCGCCCACTCCAGGAATCGCCGGATCATCCCCCGCCTTATCCCCAGATCGCGCGGCTCCCGAACCGTGGTCACGTAACGGACGCGCGCCCGATCGGGCGGTGGCGGCCAGGCCGGTGCCTGGGCCGCGGGCCGAAGCGTTTCCGGGGGTACCGGGTGGCACGCCTGGGCAGCGGCGAACAGCGCCGAGGCGAGGGTCAATGCGAGGACTGGCCGCCCGCGCTGCATGTCAGAGGAACTTCCGGCTGATCCGGACGAGCCACGTGTCGTCGGAGAAGCTCGTCGTGTTGTCGCGCTCGTATCGCGAGTAGCCGAGGCTGAACGTCCACACGCGGAACACCCAGTCGATTTCGGGGTGGAAGCTCAGGATCTCCTCGCGGCCGATGCTGGTGAAATGACGCCGCTCGTAACGCCCCTCGGCGCGCAGTCTCAGCCGCCGTGCAATCCGCCACCGCAGGCCCGCGATCAGCGAGTCCGAGGAGTTGACCAGGTCGGCTCCCGGCGTGAACGGTGTTCCCAGCGCGGGATCGGGGATGAAATCGGAGATGCCGTCGGTGGTGGCGAGGTTGACGGTGAGCGCCAGCCTCCTCCCGGTGAGGGTCGATTCCAGCCCGTACGTGCGCGACTCCTGGACGCCGTAATCGAAGGTGTCGCGGGTCACGTCGCGGACATAGGCCATCGTGCGGCCGCGAAGCGTCCCTGCCAGCGGGCCCTCCACGCCCAGGCTGAGATAGTTCTCGTCGCGCGAGAACCCCACCCCTGTCACGTCCGTCTCGTCCTCTCTCCGCGACAGCGTCGAGAAGAACTGACCCCCCCGCCGCATCGGAACGCGAAGGTCCAGCTCGGTCGCCCGATTCAGCAGGTCGCGCCCGGGGCCCTCGCTGAAGTCGGTTTGGTTGTACCCGAGGGTGGCGGTCCAGCTCAGCTCCAACCGGTCCCACGCGCGGTTGAACCGGACCCCGGCGTTCGCGCCGGCGATGTCCTCCGTGAGGCGTCCGGAGGAGGTCGTCGTGTCGATCGCGCCGAAGGCCGCTCCGGAGAGCACCTCCCAGTGATCGCCGATCAGGAAGCGCGCATCCCCGCGCAGGTTCTGGCTGGTCGAGTCCACGAACCGGCCGTCGTTGCGGTTGTACTCGTAGGAGAAGGTCCAGCCCGCCCGCCTCCGCCGTGGCACATCGACGACGGTGGTGAAGCGGTCGATGGTGAGCTCGTCCTTCACGCCGCTGCTGAAGACGGCATTCGAAAGGGTGTGGTAGACGTTCGACAGCCAGGTGACGCCGCTGTCGAACCGCGTGCGCTGGGTCAGCGCGAAGTCGTCCCGATCGAACCGGCTGCCGTTCACGAGCTCCTTCTGATCATGGAACCCGTAGCGAGCGATCAACTCGGAGCGCTTCCAGCGCTTGCGGTACTCCGCCAGCCCGACTCGCCGCCGCTCCGCCAGGGCCACCGGTGCGAGTAGATCGAATCCGGTCCGCTCGAAGGAAACCCTGACATGCTGTGTGTCGCCGACGGCGAGGTTCCACTCCGCACCCCAAGCCGCGTTCTCCCGATCGCTGTCGGCGAGGGCGATCGCTGCCACGTTGGTGGTGGAGCGGCGGGCGAACAGGCGCAGGGGGAAGGGCCGGTTGGGAAAGAAGGTCAGCGCGGCCCGGTAGCCCCACGTGTCCGAGTCGAGCTGGACGCCGTCCCGGTCGCGATCGGTCCGGTACAGGTCGAGGCCGATCTCGTAGCGGCTGAAGCGCGGGTCCCAGAGGGTCCCGAGCAGGTCGAGGGAGTACTTCTGCCGGAACGAAGAGAAGGTTGCCGAGGTCCCCCGGGACGTGCTGTCGCTCCGGTAGTACTCCCAATCGGCGGAGGCGCCGAGCCGCCGCCCCCAGGACTGCGGCAGCGATCAGGACCGTGGCTGCGCTCCGCCGTCCGGCGGTCGCGCCCGGTGCGTCCCCCCTCCCGGTCACGGTTCCGCCGCTACTTCACGTGGCACGTCAGGCAAAGCTGACTGCCCTGGTTCGTCTTCGTGAGGAACGGTTCGTTGGTGTTGTTGTGAGGATCGTGACAGCTCGCGCACTGGACCTTCCCGTTGAAGAGCGGCACCGTATGCGCGGCGTCCACCCACATCGAAGACTCCGGGGTGTTGAGCTCTCCGTCCGCCGCGGCCAGCGCGGAGTCGTAAGTGAAGTTCACCGGATGGTCGTCGGCGAGGCTCGTCCCCATGTTCGTCGGACGCGAGGGAAGGATCTTGCCGGCGGCGTCGAGCTCGTTCCCCGACCCCATCGTCGGGTTGCCGCCGGTGTCGTTGGCGGGGTTCCCCAGGTCGTTCACCCCCACCGTGCCGTCGTGGCAGCTCATGCACAGGTTGGACACGTCGGTGCCGCCGCCGATGTCGCTCACGTCACTGGCATCGAGCGTCGGCGACGAGTAGACCCCGTACGAGGCGACGGACGACTGGGTGTGGTTCCACAGCGGAGCGGACGGGCTCGCACGGTGCGGGGTGTGGCAGAAGACGCAGATCTGGTCTTCGTCGGTGGAGTGATCGGCGATCTGGTCCGCTCCTGCCGTGGCGGAGAGGTTGTGCTTGGTGTCGACGACGCTCGACTGCGCCGCCGCAGGAGCCGCCGCGAGAGCCAAAATCACCGTGACGGCGGCAAGATGAAGAAGAGGATTGCGCATCGCTTCTTTCTCCTTCCTCGACCTCGCTGAACGCGGTCAGCGGCCCGCAGGGCCGGGGGAGGCTCGGTGGGATGCGGCGGGCGCGCCCATCGCGCCGCCGCCGGGGCCTGCGGGCGCCCCCGCCGGCCCCTGCTCGAGGTACTGGAAGATCTGCACCCGCCGGTTGACCTGATCGGCGACGTAGATCCGGTCGTCGCCGTCGATGTGCATTCCGGCGGGAAGCCAGAACTCGCCGGCCTGCCGTCCGAGCTGTCCCACGAAGAGGAGCAGCCGGGCCTGCTGGTCGAAGATCTGGAAGTTGTTGAACGCGGCGTCGACCACGTAGACGTGATCTTCGCTGTCCACCGCGATTCCCTTCGGCCGGTGGAAGTTCCCCAGGGCGTCGCCGGCCCGGCCGAATTTCCTCACGAACGAGCCGTCGGGAGCGAACACCTGGACCCGGAAGTTCCCCGTGTCCACCACGTAGACGCGCCCCTGTCGATCCAGGGCGACGTTGGTCGGGAAGTTGAACTCGCCGTCCCCGGTGCCGCGGCGACCCCACGTTTCGAGCAGCGTTCCGTCCGCCGTGGAGTAGATGAACAGCGCGTGTCTGTGGCTGTCGGCGACGTAGAGGCGCCCGCGCGCCGCGTCGAGGGCGATGCCGGCCGGGTTGGCGAGCTTCTCGCGGGAGCCGAGGACCATGAGGATCTCCCGGTCGGGTCCGTAGACGACGACGCGGTCGAGATCGACATCGGAGACATAGAGCCGCCCGTCCGGACCCACGGCCACGCCGATGGGCGTGACGAGGCGGACCCTTCCCTCCCGTCCGATCAGCGTCACCTTGCGGGCGGTCCGATCGAAGACGACGACAGCACCGAGCCCCGTGTCGGTGACGTAGACCCGCCCCGAGCTGTCGGTCGTGACGCCGTACGGCTTCACGAGCGAGATGCCGCGATCCCGGTCGGGTCCGAGAAGGAAACGCTTGAACCGGCTTTGCTTGCGCTTGAAATCCTGCGAGCCGTGCAGCGCTCCCACGTACCGGATGCGTGGCGGGTCGGGCGGCAGCGGCCAGACGAGCGGAGCCTTCGCGGCGGACTCCGCTTCCTCTTTCTTCTTGTGCTTGGCCTGCGCCGGCGTTCCCCCGAACGCGACGAGCGCGACGAGGATCAGCGCGAGCGCGGTTCCGCCTGCCGGACGGCGCTGTTCCATCCCGGGCCAGCTCCTCGCGGGCACGGGATTCCCCCGATACGACGCCTGCCGGGAGAACGCCCCGCGGATGTTCGACGGGGCAACGTTGGCGCACCATAGCGGTGCGATTCAAGTCGCCCGACTTGATCTCGATCAAGAGCGCACCGGAACGGGTCCGGCCGGATCGCTCAGGCGGGATCGGTGACAGGCGCGATCGTGCCGCGCATCCTCGCGATCACTCGAAGGGTCAGGAGGATTGCCGCCGAGCCGAGCCCCAAGGAAAGGCCGACCCACATCCCCCGAGCTCCCATCCCGGCGGGAAAGGTGAGGTAGTACCCCGCTGGGAGCCCGACGAGCCAGTACCCGAGCAAGGCCAGGACCGCCGGGATCCTCGTGTCGGCCGCACCTCGCAGGACCCCTCCCGCGACCGCCTGGAGGCCGTCGGCGACCTGGAACAGGCCCGCGATCGGCAGCAGCCCCACGGCCACGCGAATCACCTCGGCGTCCGGAGTGTAGGCGCGGGCGAGCCCGAGAGGGAAGGACAGGAACGCCGCGGCGGAGACGGTCATGACCGCCGTCCCGAGACCCATGGCGACCGCCGCCGCCCGCCGGGCGGCGGCCATGTCGCCGCGGCCGATCGCCTGGCCGACCCGGGCGGCGGCGGCGCCCGAGATTCCCCAGGGCACCATGAACGTGAGCGCGGCCATGTTCAGCGCGATCTGGTGCCCGGCGAGAGCGATCGGGCCCACCATCCCGACGATCAGCGTGGCCCCGGTGAACATCCAGACTTCCAGCGTCACGTGGATCCCGATCGGGATCCCGACCGCGAGGATCGTCCGGTACGAACTCCAGCGCCTGAGCCACGCGGGGGTCCGGTCCCAGAAAGCGGCGAGGGGCCGTCGCGCATCCGCGATCAGCACCACGAGCGACACCCATCGGGACAGGGCGGTGGCCGCCGCCGATCCCGTCACGCCCAGCGCCGGGAAGCCGAGGCGGCCGAAGATCAGCACCCAGTTGGCGAGCACGTTGACCGCGTTCCCCGACAGCACGGCGGTCAGTGCGGGCCGGACCCGGCCCGTCGCCTGCAGGGACTGCCGCACGACGACGAACCAGAGAAAGGCCGCGTTGCCCGGAATCAACGCCCGGAGATAGTCGGAGCAGCCGGCGATCACCGCGGGGTCCTGGCCGAGGCGGCGGAGCAGGGGGCGGGCATCCCACATCGCAAGGGACACGGGGACTGCGAGAACCGCTGCCAGGGCCAGTGCCCGGCGGAAACGGCGGGAGAGGGCCGAGCGGTCGCCCGCTCCGTACGCCTGGGCGATCAGGGGATCGACAGCCATCAGCAGTCCCATCGGAAAGACGAGCAGGCCGAAGCCGATCGAATTGCCGAGACCCCCGGCCGCGAGCGCCGCCGCCGAGTACCGTCCGAGCATCATCGTGTCGACGACGCCCATGGCCACCAGACCCAGCTGGACGGCCACCACCGGAGCGGCGAGCCGCACCATGGCGCGGATCTCTTCACCGAGCGCGGCCCGCTCGAACCCCATCGCGTCCCTCCGCCGGGCGGTGGCGCATGATAATGGGCGGCCCGGAGACCGAGGGGGCCGTTCCGGAGCGGATCCCGGCGCTCGGCCGGGTGCCGGACGAGGGAGGGCGTGCAGCGTGCGGGTGAGAGCGGTCATCGCCGCGTTCGCTGCCCTCGCCCCCGCGTGCGCTTCCGCGCCGGCGCCCTTCGACACGACCGCCGAGGGGTTCGCCATCTACCGCAGCGGCCGCCTGTCGCGGGGCGAGCTGCGCGCGCTGTGCGCGGAGGGGGTGCGGGAGATCGTCGTTCTCGACGGCACGGCGTGGCGGAGGGAATGCCGCTGGCGGAACGAGGTCTGCCCCGGACTCCGCGTCCGCTGGGACGAAGCCCAGGACCCGGATCGTCCCGTCGACGCCGCGTTCCTCCGGGCGTTCGATGCCTGGGTGGAGGAGGCCCGCCGGGAGGGCAAGCGGATCGCCTTCCGGTGCTGGCAGGGGTGGCACCGGGCGGGCCGCCTCGCCGCTTACTACAGGATCCGATTCGACGGCTGGACCGCCGAGGCGGCGATCCGCGAGATGCATCGCCGTGGCCGCATGATGGCGGCTCACCCGGGGCTCGATCCCCAGGTCCGGGCTCTCGCCGACTTCGCTGCGGGCCGGACGTGCAGCGTCGACCTCCGCTACTGCGTGGCCGGCGACGCCCCGGCCGAGGCGAGCTTTCCGGAGGACGCCTGCCCGGCAGATCTCCGGCCTTCCTCCTCCGGTCAGTAGCGCATCATGGCGAACAGCGGCTGCCGGAGCACCGCCTCGTAGCGCGGCCTGAGGCGTTCCTTGACGTAGAAACGGTCGACATCCACGACCTTCTTCTTGGCGGTCACCTCGCTGATCGGAACCGTGTCGTAGCGCCCGTCTCTCAGCGCGACCAGCAGGCCTTTCTTCCGCGCCAGGATCAGATCGAGCGCGAGGTTGCCGAAGGCGACAGGCACGATCGAGTCGAGCGCGTCCGGTTCCCCGCAGCGCACCAGGTAGCTCAGGCGCTGGTTGACGACGTTGATCCTGACGCCGTGGTTGTACCGCGGCGACAGCTCTTTGAGGGCCGCGGAGACCTTGTCACCGACACCCCCCAGCTTCTTGTGGCCGTAGGCGTCCGTTTCCTCCGACTCGAAGGTCATCGTGTCGCCCCGCATCCTCGCTCCTTCGGAAACGAGGACCACCGCGTAGCGGCTGGGATTGCGCCGCCGGTCGGCAACGAGGAGTTCCGTCAGAAGCTCGATGTCGAACGGCCACTCGGGAATCACGCACCGGTCCGCCACCCCGGCCATCGCCGGAACGAGCGCCGTGAAGCCGGCGTACCGGCCGAACACCTCGATCACCAGGAATCGCTCGTGCGATCCCGCCGTCGTCCGGAGCCGGTTCGTCAGCTCGATGGTGCGCGTGACACACGTGCTGAAACCGATGCAGTAGTCGGTCCCAGGGACGTCGTTGTCCATCGTCTTGGGGATGGCGATGACGTTGACCCCCTCCTGCGCCAGACGCTCTCCGTAGCTCAGCGTGTCGTCGCCGCCGATCGGAATCAGGTAGTCGAGACCCAGGAACTCGATGTTCCGCAGGACCTCGGGCGTGACGTCGTTGATCTCCTCCCGGTATCGGCTGCGGAGGTGCTCGGGGACGCGCGACCTCGGCAGATGGCTCGGACGCACGCGTGAGGTGTGGAGGAAGGTCCCGCCGGTGCGACCGAATCGCGCCGTGAGGGGCTCGTCCAGCGGGATCACGTGCTCCGAATTGTCGGCGCCGCGCTCGGGCACCAGGTCGACCAGTCCGGCCCACCCGCGCCGGATACCGAGGACGTCGTATCCCTCCCGGAGAGCCCGGAACGTCACCGCCCGGATCGCCGGATTCAGGCCCGGGACGTCCCCGCCGCCGGTGAGAATGCCGATCCTGCCCTTCTTCGCGCCTGGCATCGCTTCTTCTCCCGGAGCTCTTTCAGCCCTTCCGGTGGCACTGGGTGCACTTCCGCGGGCCGCGGCCCCTCTCGACGTGGCACGCACGGCACCGTTCGTGGGCGGCGGCCTTCATCGTGGAAACGCCTCCGACACCGTGGCATTCGCGGCACGCCCGGGGCCGCGCCTCCCCTTCACGGTCGTGATGGCACACCTGGCACTCGAGGAATCCCTGGTGCCGGCGGTGGGGGAAGCTCACAGGGCCAAGGCGGGCCGGCAGTCGAACCGTCTCCGGCCCTCGCGCATCGGTGCCCGAAGGAGGAGGACTCGCCGCGGGCTCGGGGGACGACTCCGCCCCGGAGGGGGAGGACGGCTGCGGCGTCGCCTCGCGTTTCCCAGCGCCGGCCGGGGCGGCCGCCGGTGG
>RFHH01000063.1 GCA_003696075.1 Acidobacteriota bacterium | reverse complement strand
GCTCGGAAGCGGGCCGGCGAGCGTCCCGGCGGCCGGCATCTCCAGCGGAACCGGGTCGGGGCGAGGCGGCAGCACCCGTTCCACGCGCGGCACCCGGTGGGCCGGGGACTCCGCGCCCGCGGCGTCCCCCGGCGGCGCCGTCGTCTCCGCGGCCGGCGCCGCCAGAGGGATCGATTCGATCCGATCGATCTCCTCGGCTTCGTCGGCTCCGCCGGCGTCCGCCGGCGCGGCCGGAGCGGCGGCCGCGGCGCGGCGGGCCCGCTCCAGATATTCCTCCGCTTCCGGGTGGCCCGGGAGCAGCTCGAGCGCCTTCTCGAGGAGGGCCACGGCCTCCTCCGGGCGACCCTGCTCGACCGCCTCGATCCCCGCGAGCAGGGCCTGCTCCCCTTCCGCGGCGCGCCGCGCGGCCCGCGTCCGGGCCGCGGCGATCAGCTCCTGGGCCCCCGGCACCTGCTCGCTGAGAGCCATGGCGCGCGAAGCGAGCGCGATCGCCTCGTCGTCGTCGCCCTTGTCGAAAGCCCGCTGGGCCGACTCCACGAGAAGAGCCGCCTCCCCCAGGGCGGGATCGGGTGCGGGCAGCTGGCTCCCGCTTGCCGGCTCGCCGGGCGGCGGCCCGTCGACCAGTTCGCCGGCGGCCTCGACGAGGTCGCGCACCTCGGCCCGCTCCTCGGCCGGCAGCGCCGAGCGCTCGAGCTCCTGCGTGACCGCTGCGGCGGAAGCCGGCGCCGCCGGACGCTCTTCGGCAAGGTCGAGGTCGAGATCGAGATCGATGTCGAGATCGGGCCCATCCTCGCCGGTATCTTCGCCGGCGAGGGCGGCGATCCTCTCGCGCGCGGTGGCGTCGTCGGGGTCGATCTGGAGGATCGCTTCCCAGATCTGGCGCGCCCCCTGGCGGTCGCCCGACTCGAGCCTCTCCTCCGCCTGGCGTCGAAGGTCGGCCAGGAACAGCTCGTCCCGGGTCTCCGTGGTGGTGGTCAAGGAGAACACCCCATCCAGGCGCCGGCTGCGGCGGGCGCCGCCGCCGGAGCGCGCCACGGCGCGGTCATGGCGGCAATATAGGGAGCCACGTTTCGGGCGGGCAAGATCGGGTTCAGGAGCGCGGATCGTAGTTCCGGAGGCACTCCTCCGAGCAGAAGTAGACCGGCTCGGGGCCGAAGCTGGCCGCGAGGGCCCGTGACCGCGGCAGGCGGACGCCGCAGACCGGATCCCGGACGAGAAGCTCCGGGCGCGCGGGCGGCGAGGACCGCGGTGTCGGGCGGGCCCGGCCACCGGCGAGGGCGCGGAGGAGCCGGGAGAAGATCAGCACCGCCAGCCCCAGGAGGAAGAACCGGGCGGCCGCGGCGAACAGCGAGATCAAGAAGCGGAACACGCTCGCGCCTCCGGCGCGCCGGATGCCGCGCCGCCCGAACGTAGACGGAGGCACCATCCCCGTCAACCGCCGGGCCGGGCTGGCGGCGGCCGGGCCCGCCGCGGACAATCGCGTCCGTGCCGGACATCTCCGCGGCTCGAAATCTCTACGGCTCGGCGCTGGCCGAGCTGGGGGCCCTGGTCGCGTCCCTGGGCGAGCCCCCGTACCGCGCCCGGCAGATCTTCCGGGCGATGTACCGGCGCGATGCCCTCGTCCCGGCCGGGTGGTCCGATCTACCCGCGGGTCTGCGCCGGCGGCTTTCCGAACGGCATGTCGTGCGGCGCCCCTGGGTGGCCGGGCGTCGCGACGCCGCGGACGGGACGCGCAAGTACCTCCTCGACCTCCCGGCGGGCGGCCAGGTGGAGGCGGTGGCGATCCCGGCCCGGGAGCGCTGGACGTTCTGCATCTCGTCGCAGATCGGCTGCGCGTTCGGCTGCCGTTTCTGCATGACCGCCCGGCTCGGCTTCACGCGCCACCTGACACCCGGGGAGATCGTCGGGCAGGTGGCGGCGCTGCGGGCCGACACCGGCGCGCCCCACGGCGCCTACAACATCGTTTTCATGGGTATGGGCGAGCCGTTGCACAACCTGCGCGGCGTGATGGGTGC
The DNA here is from genome assembly GCA_003696075.1 of Acidobacteriota bacterium. NCBI lineage: Bacteria > Pseudomonadati > Acidobacteriota > Acidobacteriota bacterium. The sequence goes on along the minus strand of RFHH01000063.1, from coordinate 8,034 downwards.
GCTCGAGATCCTGCTGCATCCGCTGGGATTCGCGCTGCGCCCCCGCCGGATCACGGTCTCCACCGTCGGGCTGCCCGACCGCATCGCCAGACTCGCGAGTCTGCCCGAGCCCCCGCGGCTCGCCGTGTCGCTCGTCACGGCCGATCCCGCGCTCCGGCGGGAACTGATGCCCGCCGCGCGGGCGGTGCGTCTCGAGGATCTCGCCGCCGCGATCCGCGCCTACGGGGCGGGACGCCGGGACCGCCCGACGCTCGAAGTGGTGATGCTCGCCGGCGTCAACGACGGGCCGTCCCACGCCGCGGCGCTGGCGCGGTTCGCCCGCGCCGCGCGCGCCAAGGTGAACCTGATCGAGTTCAACCCGACGCCGGAACTCCCGTTCCGGCCGTCGCCGGAGGCACGCGTGCACGGCTTCCTGCGCAGCCTGAGCCGGGCGGGGGTGGTCGGCACGGTACGGCGCAGCCGCGGCCGCGACATCGACGCCGCGTGCGGTCAGCTCGCGTTCACCGGGGCGGCGGCGGAACGGCCGGCTCGGTAGGCCTCAGGAACGCGCTGGCCCGAGATTGGCCAGGAACTCCTCGTTCGTCTCGAACGACGAGAGCTTCTTGAGAAGCGCCTCGATCGCGTCGACCGGGGCCATCGTGGAGAGGGCGCGCCGCAGCAGGTGGACCTTCGGCGTCCACTCCTTGAGCAGCTTCTCCTCCTTCCGCGTACCGGTCTGATGGATGTCGATGCAGGGGAAGACGCGCTTTTCGAACAGCTTCCGGTCGAGAACGATCTCGGTGTTCCCCGTCCCCTTGAACTCCTGGAAGATCACCTCGTCCATCTTGGAGCCGGTGTCGACCAGGCAGGAGGCGATGATCGTCAGCGATCCTCCTTCCTCGCACCGCCGGGCCGCCCCGAAGAATCGCCTGGGATTCTCCAGCGTGCGGGAATCGATGCCTCCGCTGAGGATCTTGCCCGATCCCCGCTGCTCCACGTTGTAGGCGCGGGCGAGACGGGTCAGCGAGTCGAGCAGCACCAGCACGTCGCGACCGGACTCCACCAGCCGCTTCGCCCGCTCCAGAACGATCTCGGCCACCGACACGTGGTTCCGGGCCAACTCGTCCGAACTCGATGCGATCACCTCGCCGTTCGGCACCCGCCGGCGCCAGTCGGTCACCTCCTCCGGCCGCTCGTCGATGAGCAGCACGATGAGGTGGATCTCGGGGTGGTTGATGGTGACGGCGTGGGCGATCTGCTGGAGCAGTGTGGTCTTGCCCGCCTTCGGCGGGGCGACGACGAGGCACCGCTGCCCTTTGCCGATCGGTGCCACTAAGTCCACCACCCGCGGCTCGATCGGCTCGCGGCCCGTCTCCATCCGGATCGGCTCCTCCGGCGAGGTAGCGGTGAGGTCCTGGAAATGCCGTCGGTCGTGCCAGCGTTCGGGCGGCAACCCGTTGATCTCTTCGATCTCGTAAAGGGCGGGACCCCGCCGTCCGGTCGGGCGCGCCTTGCCGCGGATCTCGACACCCTCCTCGAGACGCCAGTCGCGGACGATGTCCGGGGCGACCCAGACGTCGTCCGGGCGCGGCAGGTAGTTGGCCTTCTGCGTCCGCAGGAAGCCGTACCCCTCCGGAAGGATCTCGAGCACGCCCCACGCCGGAACGGGCCCGGTCGACACCTCCGCCTGCTCGACGGCCGCCTGGGGAGCTCCGCTCGCCTGCCCCTGATGGTTCTGCGAACCGCCGCGCCGACGACGCCGGCGGCGGCGGAAACTGGTCTTCTTGGCGTTCACTTTCCGATCGTCCTCGCTTTTCTCAACCGATCGCCGGCTCGACGGGCCGACGACGTTCCGATCCCTCCGGCGCGGGCCGCATGACGCACGGTCGCGTGGGGGTCGCGGGCGAGACGCGCCAGCGCCTCGCCGTCTCCGGGAACCGCTCCGGGGTGACCCGCCAACCACACCGCGACCCGGGTGCGCACGACCCACGACGGGTCGTCCGCCCACCGCGCCAGATCCTCCGGCCGGGCCGCCGCCAGCTCGAGGCAGGCGACGGCAGCTCGGGATCGCACCGCCTCGTCGCCGGAGGTTCCGGCGAGACGGCAGATGGCGCGCTTCCTCTCGGGTTCGATCTTCTCACCCAGATCCCTTGTCGTTTCGATCTCGACCAGCTCCCGTTCGGGCGTCGGGTTGGAGACCCGCCGTCGCTCGAGGGACGGCAACACGACGTTCGGGTCGGCGCGCGTCAGCGCGAGCATGCAGGCGCCGCGGTAAAGAGGGTCGCGGTCCTGCAGACCCTCTACTAGCGCGTCGACCTGGTCCGGATCCTCTTCAATCAACCGGCGCGCCCTTTCGGCGCGTTCCAACGCTTCCCGTAGGCTTCGGGAATCCGATGTCGCCGCGGCCGCTGGTCCCGCCTCCGTTGCTGGTTCCCGTTGCTGGGCGTCGGACGGCCCCAACCGGCACGCGACGGCGACCGCGAGGATGGCTGGGAGCAGGACCCCTGCGCCCAGCGGCCACCTTCGGATCGGCAGCCGTGGGGAGTATAGCGACCGTTCCGGCACCTTGTCCACCCTCGCCCGGGGGCGCCGCCCGGACCTCGTCACGGCCTGCCTTCCTCCACCCGGGTCCGTATCTGCGCGATCGCGTTCGCCGCCGCGGCGCGGTCGTAGCGGCTCTCGCTCGCCTCCATCCGCTCCAGGGCCGGCAGCGCGCGCGGATCGCCGATTCGACCCAGGGCGCGCGCCGCCCAGGCGCGAACCTGCATGTCCTCGTCGGCAAGCGCGTCGATCAGGGGACCCACCGCCGAGGGCGCGGCGAGTTCGGCAAGCGCCTTGGCGGCCTCGCGGCGGATCCCCGGATCGGGGTCGCGCAGCAAGGATGCCGCGGCCGGCGCTCCTTTCGGGCTGCCGATCTCGGCGATGGCCTGCACGGCGCGCCGTCTGACCACCGGAACCGGATCGCGAGCGAGACGGGAGAGCGTTTCGAGCGCTTCCGGAGATCGGAGTTTTCCGAGCGCCGTCGCCACCGCTGCTCGCACGCCGGGATCCTCGTCCGCGGCGGCCGGCGTCAGAAGGGAGACGGCCTCCGGACGACCCGATCTCCCGAGGATCGCCACGGCGGTGACGCGCAACCGCCGGTCCGGATCCGCCAGCGCGCGGGCCAGCTCGTCCAGGTCGATCTCGCCGCGCCTTTCCGCGCGGTAGAGCCGGTCGATCCGCTCCTCCACACCCGGATGGCAGCCGGCGGCGCCGACAGCCGCCGCCAGAGCCGCCGCGAGGAACACGCCGAGGGCGCGCCGGCGCCACGGAGCGCGTCTTCCGCCCCGGGTACCGCTCTCCGCTCGCATGCCGGTCACTCGCCGATGATCTTGATCAGGACGCGTTTGGGCCGGCGGCCGTCGAACTCGCCGTAGAAGACGTGCTCCCACGGCCCGAGGTCGAGACGCCCGTCCGTGATGGCGATCACGACCTCCCTTCCCATGATCTGCCGCTTGTGGTGGGCGTCCGCATTGTCCTCGCCGGTGCGGTTGTGTTCGTAGGCCTCGGGGCTGGCGTCGAACGGTGCCAGGCGCTCCAGCCAGCGCTTGTAGTCCCGATGCAGGCCCGGCTCGTTGTCGTTGATGAACACGCTGGCCGTGATGTGCATGGCATTGACGAGGCAGAGGCCCTCCCGCACCCCGCTTTCCGCCACGGCGGCCACGACCTCGTCGTGAATGCTCACGAAGTCCATGCGGCGGGGCACGTTCATCGTGAGGTACTTGGTGAAGCTCCGCATCGCCGCCTCCCGGGACGAGCGTCAGTCGAGATCGAGGGGATTGAGCGGCATCCCGTCGTCGTCCGCCGCCTCCTGCCGGGCCCGCTCGAACTTCTTCTCGAGCAGTTCGCGGCGGCGCTTTTCGACCTTGAACGCGCGCAGGAAATCCTTCTCGCGTTTTTCGCCGGCGCGGCGCACTTCGCCCAGAACGTCGTCGAAATCCCGCTTACCGGCGCGATCGGGGGAGGCGTGCAGGACCTCCCCCGTGTCGCGGTCCACGCTCAGCCGCGCCCGGCAGAGGGGGCAGCGGACATCGAGGGCGTCGTCCTTCGGGTCGCCGGGCATCGCCACCTCCGCGGGCATTCTACCGCCCGGAGGCGCGGCGGGCGGCTTACTGGCAGCCGCCCGGCACGGTCCGCTCGTTTCCGGCGCTGTCCGTTCCGGCCGTTCCCTCGGCCCCGCCGAAGAAGCCGGTCACGAGGTACCACACGGCCTGCCCCGGCGCCGGGTCGTCGGGGACGTCGGCGAACGGCGGCGGCGTCTCCGGCACCAGGCACGACCCGTAGACCGATCCCGGCGCGAGGTTCCCCACCAGGTCGGAGTAGACGGCGTAGCCCTCCGCGCCCGCTTCGCGCGGCCAGAGGAGGCGGTCGGGTGCCCCGGCCTCGAGGCGGACCCCGCGCACCTCGCCGTCGTCGAGGTCGCAGGCGTCACCGACCCCGTCACCGTCGCGGTCCGACTGAAGGCCGTTGGCCGTCAGCGGGCAGTTGTCCACCGTGTCCGCCACGCCGTCGCCGTCGTCGTCGGCATCGACGGCATTGGCCACGCCGTCCCCGTCCGTATCGGGATCGCACGCGTCGCCGAGGCCGTCCCGATCCGAGTCGTTCTGGAGCGGATCCGGGTCGTCGGGGCAGATGTCGCAAGCGTCGCCGACACCATCGCCGTCCCGGTCCGACTGGTCGTTCGCGACGAACGGGCAGTTGTCGGTGTCGGCGCCGACCCCGTCGCCGTCCAGGGCATCGTCGTAAGGATCGCCGGGGAACGGATCGCACGGATCGCCGGCGCCGTCATGATCGCGGTCCGCCTGGGAAGGATTCGCGTCGAACCGGCAGTTGTCCTCGAAATTGCGGGCGCCGTCGCCGTCCCAGTCGTTCGCCGCCGACTCGTCGCACGGAGAGGGCAGGCTGCGCTCCACGCCGGCGGAATCGACGCCGGGGCTCCCCTCGGTGGCCCCGTCCGACGCGGTGACCAGGTACCAGAAGATGCTCCCCGGCTCCGGCACGTCGGTCAGCACCGCCTCGTTGATCTTCATCCCCGCCCGGTAGCAGAAGCCGGGATCGCCTGCGGGAAGCCGGTCGACGAACCCGAAGTAGACGTTGTAGCTCACCGCCGGCGGCTCCGGATCCCAGGCGGCGTCGGCGCGGCTTCCCTTGCGGCGCAAGGACACGTTCTGGACGATGAGATCGTCGGTGTCGCAGATGTCTCCCTCGCCGTCGCCGTCCTGGTCGAGCTGGCGCTCGTTCGGAACCAGCGGACAGTCGTCGGCGGCGTCGGCGACGCCGTCGTTGTCGTCATCGGTGTCCGCGGTCGCGTCATCGGAGCCGTCGCCGTCCACGTCCGCGTCACAGCTCTCCCCGAGGCCGTCGCCGTCGATGTCGCGCTGCACCTCGTCGGCGCTGTTGTCGCAGAGGTCGCAAACGTCACCGAACCCGTCGGCGTCCGTGTCCTGCTGACCCGGGTTATGCACGTGGGGACAGTCGTCGTCCCACGAGGGACGCCCATCACCGTCGGGATCGTCGAGCGGGTCGTCGGGGAAGGTGTCGCACAGGTTTCCGTGCCCGTCGAAGTCACGGTCGAGCTGATCCGGGTTGGGGTAGTTCGGGCAGTTGTCGCCCGGCGCGATCAGACCGTCGGCATCGGGGTCGGAAGCGTCGTAGCTCATCCCTTCCCCTCCCCCGAAAATGTCGGCATAGCTGGGGTCGTTCCGGAAGTCGGCCCAGATCGCCAGGAAGGCGTCGCCGGCGGCATCCGCGCTGACGAGGATCGACTCGGAGGAGCCCGGCGGATCGCCCAGGTCGAGCCGCTGCTCCGGGCCGAAGCTCGCCCCGCCGTCGAAGGAGCGCACGGCATAGACGTCGTGGGCGGGAAGCGCCTCGGTCCCGTCGCGGTTCTCCGTCCAGACGACGGTGACGGCGGTGCCGTCGGCCACGAGATCCCACGACTCCACGTCGAGGGATCCGGGAGCGCTGCCGGTGTCGACGCGCACAGCCGGCTGCCACGTCGCGCCGAGATCGTCGCTGTAGGTGAAGTAGAGATCGGCGCTCCCGTCCCTGTCGTCCTCCCAGGCGACGTAGATGCGGCCCGGGTTGCCCGTCCCGACCGCCACCCTGGGCGCCGTGGCGTTGGCCCCCGCGGGGCTGTCGCTGTCGACACGGGCCTCCGCCGCCTGCCAGGTGCTTCCCCCGTCCTGGCTGGCGTTGAAGTAGATGTCCCAGTCGCCGCCCCGCATGTCCTGCCACACCGCGACGACGAGGCCCGCGTCATTGCAGGCGACGTCGGGCGCCGCCGACTCGGTACCGGGCAGGCCGTCGCTCGTATCGAGCCTCCGCTCGGTCGTGCCCAGCGGAGGGTCGAACGTCTGGCCGTCGTCGAACGAGACGCGGTGCACGATCCGCCCCGGCTGCTCCAAGCTGCTCGCCGGGTCGGTGGCGTCGCGCCGGTCGACCCAGACGACGTTGACCCGGCCGGTGCCGTCGGCACACAAGGAGGGCTCCGACGAGCGTTCCAGCTCCGCCGTGCCCGCCATGTCGACGGCGTTCAGGTGCTTTTCCGGCTGCCAGGTCAGTCCCCCGTCGAGCGACGAGCGCATTCTCACGTGGAGGTAACCGAGCGTGGCGGTGCCCTCCTGGTCGTCGGCCCAGACGAGATGCACCCGCCCGCCCGGAACTGCGGCGAGCTGGTGGTCGAAGCCGACCCAGCACCCGACGTTGCAGAAGGGATCGGCCGGGTAGTTCGTCACATCGACCGGATCGCCCCACGTCTCGCCCCCGTCGGCCGAGGCGAGCACGAAAACGTCGGTCTTGACCGACTCCCGGTCGATGGTCGCGACGTAGACCCTTCCCTCGCCGTCGGCGGCCACGAGCGCTCCCTTCGTGTCTCCGTCGAAAGAACCCGGCGGGTAGAGCGTGTTCATCCGGCGATCGCCCGTCCGCCAGGTGCCGCCCTGGTTGACGGAAACGTTGAAGAACGGGTCGTGGCCGAACGAGAAGGTCCGCCGGATGTAGGTGGCGTAGGCGCGGTTGCCGGCGAGCGCGATCGAACTCTGGTTTTCGAGCGAGCGGTTCGCCCCCGCCTTGGGTACGTCGACCCTCCGGTCCGGTTGGCGTAGCACCGCGCCGGAGGCCAGAAGTCCGGCCAGGAGGAGGGTGGAAGCGGCGAGGAGTCGGGCGAGGAGCGAGCGGCGTCGGTGCTGTCCCACCGTCATGACTTCTCCTTCCGTTTCGGGACGCATCGTCACGCCCCCTACGCGGGCGCGGGCCCACCGCAAGATGGCTTGCGCGTTCCGGATGCGTCCTCCGGCGGCCGGTCGGTCAAGCCCCTTCCAGCCTTCCCCACCGCGGAACGTGACGATGAGCTATATACCCCGGCGCATCGGACCTCGCCTGAAAAAAGCGGAGGCGCCCCGCCGGCGAAGGGCCTCCACTCGTACCGAGGCTCGAGGAATCCGCCATGGTCCGCAGAAGTTCGTAACGGTTCGGCACCGAACTCGAGCGTCTGGCAGCGTCCGCCTCCGGAAGCGTGCGGCGCGAGGGCGGACCGCCCGGTCCCGCGCGGGGGGCGCGGCCCCGAACTCGAACGCCTGCGCGAGGTTGCGCGGTGCGGGCTTTCCGGCCTCGGGGAGCGGTTTTTTTTCTTGCATCCCGCGGCGTCTGCTGGTTTATTTCCGGCCGTCAGGAGGGGCTTCGTCCCGGCGAGCCTCCGACCCGTGCTGCCCGGGCCGGACCGTTCGCAGGGTGCGGATCCCCACGACGAGTGCGAGGCTCAACTCGGCCCCTTGAGGGGGATGGCGCAGGGGTTTTGGGTTCTGAGCCTGGCAGGGCCGCGACGGACCTGAACCAGTCCAAAGCCTCGGTGCTCGTCGTCGAGAAACTTGGAGTTGCGGGTTAGCCGACAGAAGTCGCAAAAAGGAGTTCGAACCGACCGTAAGCCCCTGCGCCCAGAGGAAAGGAGCCCAAGACGATGCGTCCGGCAGCTTTCAGAAAACTCGTAGGCGCCGCGTTCGTGCTGGCGGTGCTCGC
>RFHH01000062.1 GCA_003696075.1 Acidobacteriota bacterium | reverse complement strand
GAACCTCCTCGCGAGCCTGCGGACCTCCCGCGCACCGCCCGGCTCGAAGGCGTGGTCCCAGTAGCCCCGCTCGGCGAGCTCGATCTGCGCCAGCAGCCGGCGGATCGGGCGGAGCGCGAGAAGGCAGACCGCGAGCGAGATCGCCGCCCCGAGAGCGGCGGCCGTAACGACGAAGTGTGCGAGCCACATCGTCCGCCGGCGGCGGGCGTCGCCGGCGAGCTTGTCAGGCCGTTCGGTTGACGGCGAGCAGGCCGCGCGCGGGGCGGAGGAGCGGCACATCGACCGGCAACTGCGCCCGGACTCCGGCCCCCGCTCCCTTCGGGCCCGGCTGACACGAGCGTCCGTCCCTGATGATCGAGGAGCGCGACGCCGTGATGGCCGCGGCCGAGCGCGACGAGCGCATCGTGGTGGCGCCTCACGGCCCGGGCCGCCTCCGCCGGCGTCGCGGCGCTTTTCAGCGACTGCGCGAGGGGTGCGAGCGACTCGACCAGCAGGCCGCTGCGGGTCCGTTCCTCCGCGGCACGCTCGAGCGAAAACTGCCAGAAGGAGACCGCACCCATCACGGCCAGCGCCGTCGCGGTCGCGCCGGCGGCCAGGGTCCAGAGAGGAGGCTCCTCCTTGAGCCCCGGCCGCCGCCACGCACGGCGCCGTCTCAAGGCGTGATGTGGTCGGCGCGCATGCCGCCGCAGCCGTCCTTCGAAACGCCGCGGCCGCAATGCCCCTTGTGGCAGGCGTCACCGGCGAAGCCGGACGGATTCATCCGCGCGAGCCAGTCGTGGACGCCCTTGCGAACCTCCGCGGCGCTCCGGCCCGCGAGCACCAGTTGCTTGGCGCGACCCCACATCGCCCGGGCGAGATTGCACTTGCAGCAGCAGGTTGCCGCGGAGAAGTCGCTGCAGCAGGGAGCCGGCATCGGGCTCAGCGCCTCTGCCATCACCTTCTGCTGCTCGGCGTCCAGCTTCGTCGCGCGATCGAAGGCGATCAGGCGCTCCAGCTCCGCCTTGCGTGCCTCGGGCCCGGGCGCCGTTTCGGCCGCCCGGAGAACCGGGGCGGTCATCAGAATCAGCGCGGCGCAAAGCCCGCCGGCGACCAGCCTGGCGCGACGCCGCCGTGTCTCGTCGATGGCTCGATCTCTCATCTTTCGTCTCCTCGATCGTCTTCATCTCGCACGCACCGCCGGACCGCACCATGCGGCGTCTCGACGGCACGCCGTCGTCAATCGGCCGGGAAGGCCCGCACTTCCCGGATCGTCACCCTCCCCTCGCCGTCGAGCCACAGCCCCGTCCTCCCCGGCGGCGGGGCGCTCGTGTGCCCGTGTGCCGCGAGGTCGCCTCCGACGTAGCCCTTGAGGTGCGAGCCGTGCGCCGCGACGGCGAGCGAAACGGTGGTGCCCGGCTCCCCGACCGTCGCCTCGTCAAGTTCCTCCACCGTTCCGTCCCGCTCGTCGACGAGGCGCGCGGTGCCGCCGGGGCCGAGGACGAAGGCCCCGAAATCACCCGGCCCGCGAAAGTGGTGCACGAGCCCGACGCGGCCGGTGAACCGGGCCCGCTCCACCTCGGCGTCCACCTGGACGTCGCCGAAGCGGCCGGGCAGCAGAAGGAAGATGCGGCCGTGCACGTCCAGCGCGAGTCCCTGCGCCTCCCCCACGCCGGCGGGACGCACCGAAGCGCCCGGTCCGCCGGTGACGATCGCGATCGCCGAGCCGAGATCGCTCTCGGAGCCCGGTCCGGGTTCCCAGGCGACGGCGCCGTCCTCATCGATCGTCACGCCGGAGCGGGGCGCCGGGGCGGACGGCTCCGGCGCGTTCTCGCGGGCAACCGCGACACCGTGCCGGAAGACGAGCGCGCCGCCCCTGTCCGCCGTCACGGCGACGAGCGCGAGCAGCGGCAAGGAGGCCGCCAGAACCACGGCGCGTCCGGCGGGGTGCGTGTCACCTCCCTTCCGGGCCCCTGCGTACAGCAGGGCGAGCCGAACGACCGCCAGCAGGACCGCCGCTGTGGCGGTCCAAAACGCGGCATCGGCGTGGCGCCCGATCGCCGCCTGCACCTCCGGGGCCGGCAACGGGAGACCGTCCGCCGCGCGGCGACCCGAGAGATAGGCCGCGACCGCGGAAGCGGCGCCCAGGCTCCACGCCGCCGCCGCGGCCCGGTCGAGCCAGGCGGCCCGGCGCACGGCGAGGGCGCCCGCCTCCGCCAGCGCACCGACGAAGAGGAGCGCCACGGGAAAATGCACGAGCGCCGGGTGCAGGTTCGGCAGGCTCGTTCCCGACAGCAAGTCCATCGCCCCGCTCCTCGTCGCCCGCCTCCCCCCGAGGAGGGCCGGAAATCACTTCTCCTGGACGACGCCGCAGCGAGGCATCTTCTTGCCGAGATAGGGATTCCCGATCTCACCCTCCGGCTGCAGCCAGCGGCGCCTGACCATCGGACAGCTCGCGACGACCGGCTTGTCCCCGGCCACCAGCTCCCCATAGGAGATCAACGACTCGGAAAGCGCGCCGAACGCGGCGCGGGCGCTGTCCAGATCGCCGGCGGCTGCCAGCTCCTTCGCCGCCTTCTCGATCGCGGGCAGCAGGGCCCTCACCTCGCCGGCATGCTGCTCGTCCACGCCGGCCTCCTCCGCGTCGAACGCGTGCTCCAGCCGGGACGCCCGGCGCGCGATCTTCTTCGCGTGATCGGAGACGGATTCGAGCGAATCGGCGACCAGCGCCGTCCGGATCGCTTCGTACTCGCCGGCGATGCGCTGGAACGCGCTCCGCGAGGCGTGCTCGGCATGCTCATCGTGGTTCCCGCCGTGCGCGAATCCGGCCGGGACCCCGCCAGGGACGCCGTTGCAACGGCCAGCAGCAGATTCTTCACCACACTCATGGTCCTTCCTCCAGGGAATTCGCTCCCTTTGAGCGCGCGGTCGGTCAGGCGCCGTCCGCTGTGCTTTTCGGCCCCGGGCCGAGCGCCTCCGCCCCGTCGCGCACGCGCACCGCCCGTTCCACGTTCGACACGAAGACGATCCCGTCGCCGCCGGCCCCCGTCCGGGCTTCCTCGACGATCGCGGCCACCAACCGATCGACGTCCCCGGTCCGGCAGACCACCTCCACCTTGGCCACCTTCGGGGCCCGGCGGATGTCGGCCGGGGCCAGCGTGAACAGGCGCGGCTCGTACCCGTAACCGACGCCGTGGCAGGCGGAAACGGTGATCCCCGGGGCCCCTTCCGCCTCCAGCCGGTTCACGACGGCGTCCACGCGGCGCGAGCTGACGAATGCCTCGATCGATCTCGTCGAGTCCTCCTCGCAAGCGCGCCAAGGCCAAAGGCGGTCACGCCCGTTCCTCCTGCTCCCCGGCCGTCGGGAACAGCGGCCCCTTCTCGAGGCCACTCGAGCGCCAGATGAAGTAGATCGCCGGGAACAGGATCAGCTCGGCGATGAACGAGGTGACGACGCCGCCGATCATCGGGGCGGCGATGCGCCGCATCACGTCCGCGCCGGATCCCGTCGCCCATAGGATCGGCGTCAGCGACAGCAGAATCGCCATGACGGTCATCATCTTCGGCCTGATCCTCTGCACAGCGCCGTGGTCGACCGCGTCGGCGAGATCGGCGTAGGTCGCCATCCGCCCCTCCCTCTTCCAGGTCTCGTAGGCGATGTCGAGGTAGAGCAGCATGACGACCCCGGTCTCCGCGGCCAGCCCCGCCAGAGCGATCAGTCCCACCCAGACCGCCACCGACCAGTTGTAATGGAGCCAGTAGAGGATCCAGATCGAGCCGATCAGCGAGAACGGAACCGCAAGCAGGACGAGAAGCGTCTTGACGAACGACTTCGAGTGAATGTAGAGAATGAAGAAGATGATGAACAGTGTCACCGGAACGATGACGAGCAGCCGCGCCCGCACCCGTTCCATGTATTCGTACTGGCCCGACCAGAAGATCGTGTAACCCGGCGGCAAGTCAACCTTTTCCGCCACCTCCTTCTGCGCCCGGGCGACCCACGAGCCGACGTCGATCCCCCGCAAGTCGACGTAGACCCAGGCATTGGGGCGCGCGTTCTCGGTCTTGATCGAAGGCGGTCCCTGCCGGATCCGGATCGTCGCCAGTTGCGACAGCGGCACCTGGGCACCGGTCGGCGTGGCGACCAGGGTCTCGCCCAGCACCTCCAGGTCGTCGCGGAGCTCGCGCGGATACCGGACGTTGATCGGGTAGCGCTCGAGGCCCTCGACGGTCCACGAGACGTTCATCCCGCCGATCGCTGACTGGATCACATCCTGCACGTCGCCCACGGTGAGTCCGAACCGCGCGGCCGCCTCCCTGTCGATCTCGAAATCGAGATAGTTGCCGCCCATCACGCGCTCGGCGTAAGCGGAGAGCGTTCCGGGCAAAGGCTTGACGACCGCCTCCACCTGCTTGCCGATCCGTTCGAGGGTCTTCAGATCCGGGCCGGCGATCTTGATCCCCACGGGGGTCTTGATCCCGGTCGACAACATGTCAATGCGGGTCTTGATCGGCATCGTCCAGGCATTGGTGACACCCGGGAACTGGATCGCCCGGTCCAGTTCCCGCTTCAGCTTCTCTTTCGTCATCCCCGGCCGCCATTCGGACGGATCCTTCAGCATGATCGTCGTCTCGATCATCGACAGCGGCGCCGGATCGGTCGCCGTCTCGGCCCGCCCTATCTTGCCGAAGACGTGGTGCACCTCCGGGAACTGCTTGATGATCTTGTCGGTCTGCTGCAGCAACTCCCGGGCCTTGGTGATGGAAATGCCCGGGAACGTCGTCGGCATGTAGAGCAGGTCCCCTTCCCACAGCGGCGGCATGAACTCCGACCCGACGTGCTCGAGCGGCCACACCGTCACCGCGAGGGCCACGATGGAAATGAACACCACCGGCCACCGCCACCTCAGCGACCAGTTGAGCAACGGGGTGTACAGCCAGCGCAGCACGCGGGAGACCGGGTGGTGTTCCTCGCTGTGGGTGCGCCCCCGCACGAACCAGTACATCAGGACAGGGACGATCGTCACCGACAGGATCGACGCCATTCCCATCGAGTAGGTCTTCGTGAACGCAAGAGGCTTGAACAGCCGCCCTTCCTGCGCCTGCAACGTGAAGACCGGCAGGAACGAGACTGTGATCACAAGCAGCGTGAAGAACAGCGTGGGCCCCACCTCTTTCGACGAGTCGAGGATGATGTCGAAGTGCGAACGCTGGCCGCGCCATTGTTCGTAATGCTTGTGGGCGTTCTCGACCATGATGATCGCCGCATCCACGAGCACTCCGATCGAGATCGCGATGCCGCCCAGCGACATGATGTTCGCGCCCAGGCCCTGCACGTTCATCACGATGAAGGCCAGCAGGATCGAGACCGGAATCGAAAGGATCGCCACGAAGGCCGACCGGAAGTGGAACAGGAACAGGATGCACACGACGGACACGATGATCGACTCCTCGATCAGCGTGTGCGTGAGCGTCTCGATCGAGCGGTGGATCAGCTTCGTCCGGTCGTAGGCCACCTCGATCTGGATGTCGTCCGGCAGGCCCTGTTTGAGCTCGGCCAGCCTCTCCTTGACCCGGGCGATCGTCGACAGCGTGTCCGCCCCGAGTCGGACCACGACGATACCGCCGACCGTTTCGCCTTCTCCGTTCCAATCCGCGAGACCGCGCCTGATCTCCGGCCCGATCGTCACGTTGGCTACATGTTTGAGGAGGACCGGCGTCCCACCCGGGCCGGCGCCGAGGACGATGTTCTCCAGGTCCCGGATCTCCTTGACGTAGCCGAGACCGCGGACCATGAATTCCTTTTCGCCCATCTCGACCAGCCGCCCCCCGACGTCGTTGTTGGAGCGCTGGATCGCCCGCTTGATCTGCTGAATGGAGATGCCGAAGGCGCGAAGTTTGACCGGATCGACCTCGATCTGATACTGGCGCACGAACCCGCCGATCGACGCGACTTCCGAGACGCCTTCCACCGACATGAGTCCGTACTTCAGATACCAGTCCTGGTAACTTCGCAGCTCCGCCAGAGAACGCTTTTTCGAGTTGAGCACGTACATGAAGGCCCAGCCGACGCCGGTGGCGTCAGGGCCGAGCTGCGGCGACACGCCGGGCGGCAGTTGGGAGGAGAGGCCGGACAGGTACTCGAGCACGCGCGAGCGGGCCCAGTAGAGGTCGGTGCCGTCTTCGAAGATCACGTAGACGAACGAGAACCCGAAAAAGGAGTAGCCGCGGACGACCTTCGCGTAAGGCACGGCCAGCATTTTCGACGTGATCGGGTAGGTGACCTGGTCCTCGACGACCTGCGGCGCCTGCCCCGGATACTCGGTGTAGATGATCACCTGCACGTCCGAAAGATCGGGGATGGCGTCCAGGCGGATCGTCTTGACGGCCCAGACGCCGCCGAGGACGGCAAAGGCGGTGGCGATCACCACCAGGAGCTGGTTCCGAAGCGACCACTCGATCAGCTTGTCCAGCATGTGAACGTCCTCAGCGGTGCTTGTGCGATCCGGAGGCGGCGAGCATCTTCTGGATCGCCTCGCGCAGGTTCGATTCCGAGTCGATGAGGAACTGCGCGGAGGTGACCACCTCTTCTCCCTCCTGCAGGCCGGAGATCACCTGTATGTAGCCGCCCCCCCGCCGCCCCAGCTCCACTTCCCGCGGAGCGAAGCGGCCGCCGCCGAGGGCGACGATCACGACGTCGCGCTGTCCCGTGCGGATGACCGCGTACGACGGCACCGCGACGGCGTTCCTGACGACGACCGGCTCGAATTCGACCTCGGCGTACATCCCCGCGCGCAGCTTCCCTGAGGGATTGGGAACCCGGAGGGTGACGCGAACGGTGCGGGTCTTTTCCGAAACCTGAGGCTCGACGAACAGCACGCGTCCCGAGAACTCTTCACCCGGAAAGTACGTCAGCCGGATGTGAGCGCTCGATCCGGTATCGATCCAGGCCAGCTGGTCCTCGTAGACCTCCACCGTCAGCCACAGAGTGGAGAGGTCGGCGATGTGAATGACATCCATGCCCGGCCGGATCGCCATCCCCTCGAGGCCGTGCATCCTCTTCATGACGACGCCGTTGGACGGAGCGGTCACCGTGAGCGTGCGAAAGACCGTTCCGGTTTCCTCCAGCCGCCGGATCTGATCTTCCGTGATATCCCAGTAGGCGAGCCGGCGGCGGGCCGCCTCGAGCAGCTCCTCGGCTCTTCGGCGCACGTCTTCCGGAGCGGTTGCCATCCGGCGTGCGTACTCCAGCGCCGAAAGCAGCTCCTGTTCCGTCTGCACCAGTTCCGGCGAGTACACTTCGAACAGAGGATCGCCCTTCCGAACCTCCTGCCCGATGTAGTTGACGTAGGTTTTCTCGACGAATCCGCTGTACTTCGTCGTCACCGTCACCATCTTTTCCTGGTCGTAGTCCAGGTAACCGACGGTCCGGATGGGACGCTTCAGGTCTCGCCGGACCACCTTCTCGGTGACGACGCCCATGTTCTGCACGACGGCGGGATCAATCGTGACGACCGCACCACCCGTAGCGGCCTTCTCGACCTCGTCCGCGTACACCGGGACATAGTCCATTCCCATCTCGTCCTTCATCGGGACGGGCGAGGTGATGGTCGGGTTCATCGGATTCCGGTAGAAAAGGATCTTCCGCTCACCCGCCGGGGCCGGGGCGGCCTCGACTGGCTGTTCGAGGGGAACGAGATCCATCCCGCAGATCGGGCACTGGCCGGGCTCGTCCTGCACCACCTGCGGATGCATGCCGCAGGTCCAGAGCTGCTTCTCCTGCTCGCCCCCGTGCGGCTCGGCGGCAGTCGGGGCGGCTCCCGCCCTCAGGCCGAGGCGGGCGCCCAGGGGGGTCGCCAGGAGCAGAGCGCCCAGCGCGAGGCCCGACGCCATCCCGATCACGAGCCAGAGGATGCGCCCGCCCGTCCCGGGGGCGCGGTCTTTCGGCGTCATCGTGCCGCCTCCTTCCTTCGAGCCGCAGACACGTCGGCGAGCGGAGAACCGATCGCCCGTTCGAGGTCGATGTAGGCCAGATGAAGCTCGGTGCGTGCCCGAAGCTCCCCGAGGCGCACCTCGAGGAGCACGCGCTCGGCGTCGAGCAGATCGAGCACGTCGGCCCTTCCCGTCTCGTAGGCGTACCTGGCCGAGTTCAGCGATTCCTCCGCCTGGGGTCCGAGCACGGCGTGGAAGAGATCGTACTGGTCGCGCAGGATCGGAATCCTGGCGCCGAGGTCTTCGAGAGCTCCGGAGATCTCCGACAGAGCGGTCCTGTGAATCGCCTCGGCGGCGCCCCGAGACTCGATCGCCTCGCGGACCTGCGCCGTCAACCGCCGCTTGCGGATGGGAAGGTTGATCGACGCGGCGAGACCGACGATGTCCTCGCCGTTGTCCGGCGGCGGAGAGAGCTTTCCCGCCGGATCGGAGCGTCCGCCGACGGCGGTGTACGTGAGCCCGACGGTGAAGTCGGGCCTGTAGTCCTTGTGCGCCAGCTCCACCATCGTCCGCGAGCGCTCGATCTCCGCAAGGGCTGCGAGGACCTCGGGACGACGGTGCTCCGCCCATCGCCGGAGTTCGGCGAGATCGGGCGGCAACTCGGGAAGCTCCGGTAGCGAGACCTTCGGCAGGGCGGCGCCCGCGGGCCGGTCGCGCAGCTCGTTCAGCGCCGCCTCCACCCGGACGCGAGCCGCATCGATGTCGAGCAGCCGCGTCCGGTCGCGCGTGATCTCCGCCTGCAGCTTGACGACCGCCTGGGCGAGGCCCGCTCCCGTCTCGTAGTGGGCGCGGGCCAACCTTTCGAACTCGGAGAGCGTCGCGAGGTCCTCTTCGACGATCCGCTGCTCTTCGACCAGGAACGCCAGCCGAATGGCCAGGCGCCGCGCCTCGCTGACGACATCGAGCGCGACCGCCTCAGCTCGCTGGGCCACGGCGCTCGCCCCCTCCAGCGCCGCACGTTCCCTGAGCGTCAACTTCCCGAACCATGGGAAGTGCTGGCTCAAAGAGGCCGAGGCGCGCTGGGGACCGGTCCGCGTCTCGGGAGGTAGGAGGAACAGCCCGACACCGAACCTCGGATCGGGCAGCGTCCCCGCTTGCGGCGCCTTCTGCGCCGCGGCGCGCGCCCGGGCCCGGGCCGCGGCCAGTCTCGGGTTCCGCTCGAGCACTTCGCGCAGTAGAGCCGCGACCCCCGGCGCCGTCTCGGTCCGAACGAACCGCTCCGCGGCGGGAGGCACGGGCCGCACTTCCGGTCCCGCCTGGGCGACAAAGGCACCGGCCGCGAGCAGCGCGGCGGCCCTCGCCGCCCGAACGACTCGACTTCCGCTCATCCCGTCCTCTCCGCGGCGATCGGCGCGCGCCGCACGGAACCGCCCGGCCACCCACCGAAAGGCCACAGGCCATGCCGTCCCGGAGCCGCGCCGCGTCAGGACGGCCCCGAGCGCGACGGAGGGTGATGTCCGGCCCGCGGCGCTCCGGCGCCGCAGGCGGCTGACCTTGCAACCGAGGTGCCAGCGGGGGCGGAGTGCCCCCGGGCCGCGCAACGACTTGACCGGACTCGGTTTCGGGACGCCCAGCGGAAGGGACGACAGGGCCCCGTGACCCGCCCGGTCACTCGGCCGTGGCGGAGCGGGTCACGGGGCCCGATCGTCCCTTCCGCGGGGCGTCCCGAAACCGAGTCCGGTCAAGTCCTTGCGCGGCCCGGGGGGCTCCGCCCCCGCTGGCACCTCGGTTGCAGGGTCAGCCTCCTGCGGCGCCGGAGCGCCG
>RFHH01000061.1 GCA_003696075.1 Acidobacteriota bacterium | reverse complement strand
TCGCCGCCCTGCCGCCGACGACCCGCGCTCTGGCCGTCCTGGACCGGACGAAGGAGCCCGGCAGCGCCGGCGAGCCGCTGCTCCTCGACGTCCTGGCGGCCCTCGACGCCGACGCGTCGAGCGCGCATCCCCGGCTCGCCAACCGGCCGCGGGTGACGGGCGGCCGCTACGGCCTGTCTTCCAAGGAATTCACCCCCGCGATGGTGAAGGGAGTCCTCGAGGAGCTGTCCGCGCCCTCTCCCCGCTCCCGGATCACGGTCGGGATCCGTGACGACGTCGGCATGACGAGCGTGGAGGCCGACCCCTCGTTCTCGACGGAGTCCCCCGAGACGTTCCGCGCGGTGTTCTACGGCCTCGGCTCGGACGGCACGGTGAGCGCGAACAAGAACTCGATCAAGATCATCGGTGAGCTCACTTCGTTCTACGCGCAGGGCTACTTCGTCTACGACTCGAAGAAAGCCGGATCGATGACGGTGTCGCATCTGAGGTTCGGGCCGCGTCCCATCCGATCGACCTACCTCATCCGGAGCGCGAACTTCGTTGCCTGCCACCAGTTCGGGTTCCTGGAGCGCATGAACGTCCTCGAGCTGGCCCAACCCGGAGCCACCTTCCTGCTCAACAGTCCCTACGGCCCGGACGAGGTCTGGAACCGGTTGCCGGCGTCCATCCAGCGGGAGATCCTCGACAAGAAGCTGCGGCTGTTCGTGATCGACGCCTACCGGGTGGCCCGGGAAGCCGGGCTCGGCCGTCGCATCAACACGATCATGCAGACCTGCTTCTTCGCGATCAGCGGGATCCTGCCGAAGGAGCGGGCCATCGAAGCCATCAAGGCCTCGATCGAGAAGACCTACGGGAGAGCGGGCGACCTGGTGGTGCAGCGCAACTTCGCCGCCGTCGATGCGGCGCTGGCGCACCTCCACGAGGTCGACGTCAGCGGGCGGCAGGTCGATGGGCCGCCGCAGCGCGCGCCCGTGCCGCCGGAGGCCCCCGAGTTCGTCCGCCGGGTGACCGCCAAGATCATCGCCGGCAAGGGGGACGAGTTGCCCGTGAGCGCGCTGCCACCGGACGGCACCTATCCGAGCGGCACCTCCCGATGGGAGAAGCGGGCGATCGCCCTCGAGGTCCCGGTGTGGGACGAGAAGCTCTGCATTCAGTGCGGCAAGTGCGTGCTCGTCTGCCCCCACGCGGTGATTCGCGGCAAGGTCTACGACGCCTCGCTCCTCGACGGGGCCCCCGCCGGATTCAAGTCGGCGCCGGCGCGGTGGCGGCAGTTCGACGGTAAGCGGTACACGCTTCAGGTCTCGGTCGACGACTGCACCGGCTGCCGGTTGTGCGTCGAGGTCTGCCCGGTGCGGGACAAGTCGGAAACGCGGCGGCGTGCGATCAACATGGAGCCGGTGGAACCGATCCGGGAGCGGGAGCGCGAGAACTGGCGTTTCTTCGACGAGATCCCCGCCCCCGAGCGGCAATCGGTGGCGGCCGACAAGGTGAAGGACGTCCAGCTCCTCGAGCCGCTCTTCGAGTTCTCGGGAGCCTGCGCCGGCTGCGGCGAGACGCCGTACCTCAAGCTGATGACCCAGCTGTTCGGCGACCGTGCGCTCGTCGCCAACGCCACCGGTTGCTCCTCGATCTACGGGGGTAACCTGCCGACCACTCCGTGGTCGGTGGATCGTTCCGGGCGCGGGCCGGCGTGGTCGAACTCCCTGTTCGAGGACAACGCGGAGTTCGGGCTCGGGATGCGCCTCGCCGTGGACCATCAGGCCCGCTACGCGAGGGAGCTGCTTCGCCGGCTCCGCGGGCGCATCGGCGAGCGGCTCGTCGCCGAGCTTCTCGAAGCCGATCAGTCGACGGAAGCCGGCATCGCCGCCCAGCGAGAGAGAGTCGCCGAACTGAAGCGGCTGCTCGCCGGCGACCACAGCCCGGACGCCCGCGATCTCCTGGCGGTCGCCGACGCGCTGGTCGCCCGGAGTGTCTGGATCGTCGGCGGAGACGGCTGGGCCTACGACATCGGCTACGGGGGCCTCGACCACGTTCTGGCCTCGGGCGAGAACGTCAACATCCTCGTGCTCGACACCGAGGTGTACTCGAACACCGGAGGCCAGATGTCGAAGGCCACTCCCCGCGCCGCCGTCGCGAAGTTCGCCGCGGCCGGGAAGCCGACGCCGAAGAAGGACCTGGCGCGCATGGCCATCGCGTACGGCAACGTGTACGTCGCCCAGGTGGCGATGGGAGCCTCCGACACCCAGACGTTGCGGGCCTTCCTCGAGGCGGAGAGCTATCCCGGACCGTCGCTCATCGTCGCCTACTGCCACTGCATCGCCCACGGCTACGATCTCGCGCACGGCATGGATCAGCAGAAAGCCGCCGTCTCCTGCGGGTACTGGCCACTGTTCCGGTACGACCCGCGTCGCGAGGCGGAGGGCAAGAACCCGTTCCAGCTCGACTCGAAGCCTCCCAGGATGAAGCTCGACGAGTACGCTCTCAACGAGACGCGGTACACGATCCTCGCCAAGGCGAAACCGGAGGCCGCCAGGGAGCTGCTGGAGCTGGCGCGGCGCGACGTGCAGCGGCGCTGGGCCGCCTACCGCAGGATGGCCGAGGCGTCCGATGCCGAAGAGCTGCGGCGCATGCAGGAAACGACCCATGATTGACCTGTCCACCGAGTATCTGGGGCTCCGGCTCAGGACGCCGGTGGTCCCCTCGCCCTCCCCCCTGTGCGAGTCGCTCGACAACCTGCGCCGGATGGAGGACGCCGGCGCCGGCGCCGTCGTGCTCCATTCGCTGTTCGAAGAACAGATCAACATCGAATCGCACGACCTCGACACCTACCTCTCGCACGGGACGGAAAGCTACGCCGAAGCGGTGTCCTACTTCCCCGACATGGGTGCCTACAACACCGGCCCGGAGGGCTACCTGGAGCACGTCCGCCGGGCGAAGGAGGCTCTCGGCATCCCGGTCATCGGAAGCCTCAACGGCGTGTCGACGGGCGGCTGGATCCGCTACGCGAAGAAGATCGCCGAGGCGGGCGCCGACGCCCTCGAGTTGAACGTCTACTTCCTGCCCACGGACAGCCAGATGACGTCGACGGACGTCGAGGCGATGTACATCAACCTGGTCCGCGACCTCACCGCCGGGCTGGAGATCCCGGTAGCGGTGAAGATCAGCCCCTTTTTCAGCGCGCCGGTTCACTTCGCCCGGGAAGCGGTGGCGGCCGGTGCCCGCGGCCTCGTTCTCTTCAACCGGTTCTACCAGCCCGACCTGGACATCGAGGCGCTCGAGGTGAAGCCCGATCTCGATCTGAGCCGCCCGGAAACGCTCAGACTGCGCCTGCGTTGGGTGGCGATCATGCACGGTCGCGTCGACGCCGATCTCGCCGTGACCGGCGGCGTCCATTCCGGTGCCGACGTGATCAAGTGCATGATGGCCGGCGCCAAGGTCGCGATGACCGCTTCGGCGCTGCTGATTCACGGCGTCCGCCACATCGCGACCA
Organism: Acidobacteriota bacterium; assembly: GCA_003696075.1. Lineage (NCBI taxonomy): Bacteria > Pseudomonadati > Acidobacteriota > Acidobacteriota bacterium. The sequence goes on along the minus strand of RFHH01000061.1, from coordinate 46,503 downwards.
TGCTCGACGAGGTCCGCGCCTTCATGGAAGAAAAGGAGTACGAGTCGATCGCTCAGATGCAGGGGAGCATGAGCCAGCGCGCGGTGGCGGAGCCGGCGGCCTTCGAGCGCGCGAACTACATGAAGGTCCTTCGCTCGTTCGCCCTGCGCTCCGGCGGCGGGCCGGCCTGAACTCAGCCCGCCCGCGGAGCCGGGGCTTCCGGATGCAGGTCGAGCTGAGCGGCCAGCGCATCCAGTGATCTCCCGGAGGCCGGGAGGAGCGACAGCGCCAGCAGCGGGTCACGCCGGACGAATGCCGGTGCTCCGTCTCCGCTGCGCCAGCCGCCCTCGAGACCGAACAGCCGCCGCCATTCGCGCTTGCGCTCCGCGTCGTACTCGCTCAGGAGCTCCGGTCCGCCGGAACCCCGGAGGATCTTCGCCAGCCGCGCGGCGAGATCTCCCGCTTCCCGCAGCCCGACGTTCATGCTGCGCAGCCCGACGGGGCCCGCCAGGTGCGCCGCGTCGCCCGCGAGCCAGGCCGCCTCGCGCCCGAAGCCTGCGGCGAGACGCTCCTCGAACCGGATCGCCACCGACCAGACGACCTCCCGCACGCGCCCGGTGTACCAGGGGGCTCGCTCGTCGATCAGCCTGTCCAGCCGGTCCTGATCGAGGGCCGGGAAGACCCACCGCCCCAGCTGGCTGAGTCGGCTCTTGATCCGATCGGCGCGAATCTCCGGGCTGTCCTCGATCTGGAAGCTCCACCGCGCTCGCCCGCCCGGCAGCGGCCACAGGACGCTGATCCCGCGTTCGTCGAGGACGACCCGGGCCTCGTGGTCGAGATCCCCGTCCGCCTCGAACTCGAACACCGCGAACAGCGACGGCGGGCGCAGTTTCGGGAAGTCGATCTTCAGCCGGCGCCGAACGAACGAGGCGTGGCCGTCGGCGCCGACGATGAAATCCGCCTGGAACGGGATGACCTTCTCGACGATCCGCTCATGGTGAGCGATGGGATAGCCCACCGTCTCCTCGTCCCACCGATGGAGCTCGGCGGCCACCGGCCTCGTCACTTCCGACAGGTCGGCCAGACGGTGCCGCCAGCGAACCTCCACCCCCCTCTTCTTGAGCCAAGCCTCGAGCGCGCTTTCCAGTGCGCTCTGCGGCAGGATCGTCAGGAAGGGGAACGGACCGTCCACGGCCGCGTAGTCGACCTCGGCGACGCGTTCCTGACGATCGTAGAAGGCCAACCGCCGCACCTCGTAGCCGGCGCTCCTGAGCGGCTCGGCGAGACCGATGGTCTCCAGAAGAGCCATCGCGTCGGGGTGCAACCCCAGCGCGTAGCTCATCCCGGTCCCGCGCCACTCCGCGTCGACGATCGCCACGTCGATGCCGCGCTCGACGAGGGAGGCCGCTGCGAACAGCCCCACCGGACCGGCACCGACCACGAGAACTTCCGCCCTGCCCTTGTCGAACATCCGAACCCCCGTTTCCAGGGCGGAGCGGCGGGTGATGGACGGCGAATTCCGTTCGGCATTTTACCCCGGAGTGCGCCGCGCCTTCCGGCCGCGTCCGGCCTGGCAGCGATCCCTGCGCGGTGCTCCCGTTCCTTCGGAGCGGTCGTGCGGAATTCGCGCCCCCGCGGTTCCCGAGAGGCCCTGCCTCCCCGGTGCGGCGTCTGGAAACCGCGTCGCCGAGGCGGACGTCCCGTACCCGCCTGACGTCCGTTCGGCGTTTCACCGGCTCCTGGTGCCGCCGCAGCTGCGGCTCCTCCGCCTTCGGCCCTGACGGCCGCTGCCGCATTCCCGGATCCGCCTTCGCCCTGTTCGATCCCCCCAGCGGGGGCGGGAGCGAGCGCCGGGCCGCCTGCACCCTCGGCGTCCTCACGGGCGCCCTCCGCCACCTGCCGTACCGATCCCACCCGCCGGTGCCTGCCGATCCAGGGGGAGTTTCCCGACCGGCTTCCCCCGGACGGGGCGGACCGGTTCGAGCCGGGCGCGTCGCTTACATTCCCCCGCCAGCCGGCACGAGCCGCGGCGATCGGCATGCCGACCCGGCCGGGGCGGAAGCGTTCGCGGGCGTGGCCTCGCTGGGGCGGCCGGTGCGGAGGGGACGCCGGCTCCGCCGCCTGGACACCGGCGCTTGCGGAAAAGGAGCGCGTCAGAGGTACCGCATGGCCACCCCGCACGCCGCCAGGGTGGCACCCGCCATGACGTGGGCGTACCGCTCGAGGGGTCCCAGGGGCAGGCGGCGGATTCCCGCGAAGCCCGCCCCCACGGTGGCCGCCATCGTCCCCAGCGTGGCCGCACCGAACACGAGGGTGACCAGCACCACGCCCCGCGCGCTGTGCTCCGCCGCGGGGTACATCAGAAGCGGGATCAGCGGTTCGCAGGGACCGAACACGAACACCGTGAAGAGGATCCACGGCGTCAGCGAGGCCCCTTCGCGATCGCCCTCGGCGTGCACGTGCGCGTGCTCCCCCTCGTGGCGGTGCACGTGCCGGTGACAGGTCCCGTCGGCGTGGGTGTGCCAGTGAGCGTGGGGCCTCCCGCGCACCGCCCGGCGCCAGCCCCACGCCGCGTAAGCGAGCCCGAAACCGATCATGGTCCACGACGCGACCGTTCCGCGCAGGCTCTCGAGTGCGGTCAAGCCCGCGACGGCCAGCCCGAGAGCCACGCCGACGGCGCCGAGCAGCACCGAGCTGCCCACATGCCCGACCCCGCACGCCAGGGTCACCGCGAGCGTGCGCCGCAGGCTCCAGCCCCGGACGCGCGCCATCACCACGAACGGGACGTAGTGATCCGGTCCCATCAGGGTGTGGATCACCCCCACGGCCGCGGCGGTGACGGTCAACATCGCGAGCGGGGATCCGGTCACTCCTTCGTCCTCCCCCTACACGGCCCAGCCCGCACCGCCCTTCCCGGAGCGCGCCGCCATCCCGCCGAGCGGCGCGGCGCGGCTTTCCCCGCCCCGTGTAGAATCGGCAGCCGCGTCACGGGGAAGCGAACGGGGCCTGGTGGCCCTCCCGGTCTTCAAAACCGGTCGCCCCGGCGGTCGCCCCGCCGGGGGGTGGGTTCGATTCCCACGCGCTTCCGCCACTTCGCTCACCGCCGCCCTCAGCCCGGCAGGGACCCGGGACCGCCCCTCGTCTCACCGGCGCCGATCCCCTCCGCCGGCTTCCGGAACAGGGCCACACCGGCCATGCCGAACAGAGCTCCGACGAGCGAGGAGATCACGGCACTGGTGACGAACCGAACGAGGAACAGGAGTGCCAGTCCCGCGCCGGTCTTCTGGAGCCGGCCGAAGGTCTCGAACAGCGACGCCAGCCCGGGATGCATACCGGGGACCGGCGCGATCGGCTCGGCCGGCATCCATTGGAACGACACCGCGAGAAGCTGGAGCGCGCCCAGCAGGATGGCGTCGATCGCGCCGGCGAGAAGACCGGCGAGCAGGCCGGGGAGGAGGCCTTCCGTGGCGTCGGGGAAGTGCCCGGCCCCGGCGGCGGCCCGAGCGTACAGCGCTCCGGCGATCAGGCCGGCGAAAAGGGCCTGAACGCAACAGCAGGGAACACAGCATGGCGGGAGGAACCCGAGAGCGGCCCCGATCAGCCCGCCCAGCAAAACCGGCGTCGTCCTGTCCACCACCGGAACCGACATCGAAGGACTCCCCGCGGCCCTGTCTTCCACCCCCGCCATCCTAGTCGAGAAGGGTCCGGGCCCGAAAGGGGAGGAGCGCCGGGCGGTCGGCGCCGTCGCACGGACGGCGGTTGCGGCTTCGCCGGGCGCGCCGCACCTTGGACGACGTGACCGGCCTGTCCGCCTTGCTGCGGCGCCCCTGGCCGCCGCCCCTGGCGATCACGGTGCTCCTCGCCGGGATCGGAGGGGCCAGCCTGCTCCGCTCCTTCCACGATGGAACTCCTCGCCTCCTCCCGGGACCCGCGGGGAGCCTCCTCGGCTGGACGGTCTTCGCGATGGCCGCGGGCGCCGCGGCGGCATGGGTCACCGGCGCGGATCGGCTCGAGCCGCCCGAGCGGCGAGGTGCACGCCTGACCCTCGGGAAGCTGCTGCCGTTCCTCCTGCTGCTCTTCCTGGAGAAGTGGATCACCGAAGAGCTGCTCGACGGGGCGTACGGCTGGATCGGGCGCCGCTTCCACGACCCGCGCGCTGCGGACGCCGCCTATCGCCTTTGGACCGGTCTCGCGCTCGCGGGCGTCGGCCTTGCCGGCGCGCTCCTCCTGCGGCCGATCCGGCCGCGTCTCGCACGGCTCCTCGAACCGATTCGCCTCGGAAGTGCGCTGGCGCTTCTCGGCGGGTCGCTCGCCGCTCTGATCGCGCTGCCCGCGGCCGTGGGAGCGCTCGAGGGAGGTCTCCACTGGACGCGGCCGGCGGCCGCCGGTGCGCTCCTATGGCTGGTCGCCTCTTCCCAGCTCGTTCGTGGCATCGCGGAAGAGCTCTACTACCGGGGGTTGATCCAGACGGCGCTGGCGCGCCTTCTCGCCGAATCGGGTCTCGGAGAGGGGCGCCCGGCGAGGACGATCGCGATCGGCGCCGTCTCGGTGGGCTTCGCCGTCGAGCACATCGACCCGTCGGCGGATCTCCGTGGCGCCGTGCCGTCGTTGCTCTTCGTGCTGGTGTTCGGGGCGCTGCTCGGGGTCTTGCTCGAGACTTCGCGCAATCTCTACCTGGTGATGCTCGTGCACACCGTCGTGAACTGGGCAGTCGCTGGAATCCTGCCGGCTCCCGCCGACCAGGCGGGAGGGCCGCTGCTCCCGCCGGTGCCCTTCGTGCTGCTTCTCGTGACGTTCGTGTTCGGCGGCGTGGTGGCGTCGCACCGGCGACGCGGGTTCGCTTGAAGCGGTCCCGCCGGGTGTCAGCCGTCGATCACGATGCGGTCGCCGTCGACGTGAATCGTCGCGCCGGCCTCTCGAAGCGTGGCGACCGCCGCAGCGAGGTCTCCTTCCTCCTCCGCACCCTCCAGCTCCCGCATCCGTTCGCGCGGCAGGCTGAGCCCGGGAACGACGACGGCGGCGCGCCAGCCTCGGGGACCGTCGAGCGCTTCCAGACGGCAAACGGCACCGGGTGGTGCCGCGCGCGCCGCCTCGGCCACGATCGCGCCGAGAGCGATGACGAGAGCGGCGGCCACGGGCGGATCCACCCGCGGGCCGGTCCCGCCGGCGACGAGACCTCCCGACTCCTCCCGCGGGCCCGACCAGAGACGGGCGGCCACGGAGAGCGCATCGATCAGGGGAATGGCGCCTTCCTCGCACCCCGGACGCAGCCCTCGCCACGCGAGCACCCGCTGGAAGTCGGCCACCAGGACGCTCGCCCGCTGCCCCGCCGCGAGCACCTCTTCGAGGGCGGAGCGGAACCGCTCCGGCCGATCGAGCATCAAGGCCAGTTCCGCCTTGCCGTTGATGCGGGCGAGGCAGTTGTTCATGTCGTGAGCGATCCGCGCCAGCAGGCGTCCGAAGGCGGAACCGCTTCTTTGGGCGGCCTTTGTCGGCAGGGCGACGGTCATCGGCGCGGAGATCAGTTGAAGCAGGCGTGACGGGCCATCGCCCGCACGATCCGGCGCGGGTCCAGCGGGACCGCCTCGATCCGCCTCCCGCCGCAGACGAGGGCGACCCGTTCCGCCCGCTCGTCCATCGCCTCGGCGACGAGTTGCGCCGCCAGCGTGGAGGCGAAGGCCTGCAGTCGCTCCCGGTCCACCGCCTCGAGGCGCGGCTCGAGGTCGTGGAACGTGGTTCGCGAGTCGGTGTCCCGGCGGTCGGTGGTCGATTCCAGCACGGTGGTGCCCATGATTCCCCCTGCCGCTCAGCGTCGAGCGGCCTCTTCTTGCTCGTCCAACAGCTCGGAGAGGAAACGATCCGTCTCCCAGTCGATCGCACCCACGAGAACGGTCCCGTCGGGACGCACGCCCGCGCACGCGAACGGCGCCGGGTCGGCGGCGACGCTGGGAGCGTCGTCCTCGTCCTCGATGAAGAAATCGATCAACTTCTCGCCAGGGCGGGAGAGGAGCAGCCACAGGTTCTCGCCGGTTTCCCAGGCGACGTCGCCGCCGACGACGAAGGCGTCGACCGGACGGAGGGCATGGGGGCTCCCCTCGCGCCGTGCGGTGATCTGGGGTCCGGTGTGGGCTCGTTCCATCGTCTCCCCCGATTTCGTTTCCGTTCGGGCGCTCCCTTCCGAGCAACGGGCGTGCCAGAGGGAGCGTCCGCCGGGACCGATCCTCTCTTCGGCCGCGCAGGACCGATCCTTAGCGGCGTCGGGGGCCCCGAGGCCTCGCCCGGCACCGTCGCGGCGCGCTCCGAAAGTGTCCGCTGGGGGACGCTGGGGCCCGGAGGTCCTCGCGTTCCGGCGCGGCTCCCGCCGGGGGCTGGTGCCGGCGGTGTGCGACCCTCGGCGTCGAGCGCTCCCGGTCCGTCATCCCGCCGGGGAGACCGCCGGGGCCGACCGTGCCATCGGCGGAAGTCCGCTCCGCACAGCGGTTTTCCGGCGACCGGCGGAGCCGGCCCGGCCAGCGGACGCCGGTGGGCGCACCGGGAGCCCTCGACGATCGGCGGTTCGCCGGGTGCCTGACGTTCCCGTTGTCGGGGAGTTCCCTCTCCCGTCCGGACGGCGCTCCGGCGGCCCGGAGCCCGGCGCGGGAGGTGACACTCCACGTCAGCCGGAGCGCGCTGAGGCGCCGCCTTTTGTCCGCGGGCGGACAGTGCCCGCGCCCGGCCACACTCTCGTCGCGATCCGGGAGCCGGCCTTCGCGCTGCCGGCGGGCAGCGGCACGGCCGGCCCGCTGGCCGGTCGTCCCGGCGCCGGCGGTCCCGCGGGCCGACTGCGCGTCAGAGGTGGGCCGCCCCAGCGTTGGCCCCGGGAGGCGCGGCCGGCGGCATCTCGGTACACCGAGAGGCTGCCGGTCGCCGCCCTAGCGGGTGCCCGTCCCGCGGCTCTGGCCCCGGCCGTCCCGCGCGATGGCGAGCGATCCGCCGCCGGGCCGGATGCCGGCGCGCGCCGCCGCGGACGCCGCTCGCCCCGCCTCCGGCGGTCGCTGACCGCTTCTGCTCAAGGCCCCCCGGCGGGAGGCTTCGTCCCCGGGACGCCCTTTCCCGGCGTTCGCGCCTCCGCTCCGCCGGCCGAGCCGTCCCGGCCGATCCCGTACCGCTGCAGGCGCCGGTACAGGTTTCCCCGGGGGATCCCGAGCAGGCGCGCCGCCTTCAGCTTGTTGCCGCCGCACAGCTTGAGCACGCGCTCGATGTGCTCCCGCTCCAACTCCTCCAGCGTCGGGATCCGGTTCTCGACGGCGGGCGGATCGAGCGGCAGGTCGCGGGCGCGGATCAAGGGGCCGTCGCACAGCAGCGCGGCACGTTCGATCACGTGCTCGAGTTCCCGGACGTTGCCGGGCCAGTCGTACGCCATCAGGCGCTCGACCGCCCGGGGGCTCAACCGGACGGCCCGTCCGGTCCGCCGCGCGATACGGTCGCACAGCACACCCACCATCAGGGGGATGTCCTCGCGGTGCTCGCGAAGGGGCGGCAGCCTCACGACGACGGTCGCCAGGCGGAAATAAAGATCGGACCGGAAACGTCCCGCCTCGATCTCGGCGTCCAGGTCGGCGTTCGTCGCGGCGATGACGCGCACGTCGACCTTGACGTCCTCGACGCCGCCGAGAGGACGCACGCAGTGCTCCTGGAGGACCCGGAGGAGCTTGACCTGCAACGCCGGAGGCGCGGTTCCCAGCTCGTCCAGGAAGAGCGTCCCGCCGTCCGCCGCCGCGATCAGGCCGCGCTTGTCGCGATCGGCCCCGGTGAAGGCGCCCCGACGATGGCCGAACAGCTCGCTTTCGAGCAGATCGCGCGGCAGGGCCCCGCAGTGCACCGGCACGAACGGGCCGCCGCGACGCTTCGAACGCTCGTGGATCGCCCGCGCCGCCACTTCCTTCCCGGTGCCCGATTCGCCGAGAAGGAGCACGGTGCTGTCGCTCTCCGCCGCCTTCTCGAGCACCCGGTAAAGCGCCTGCATCGGCGCCGAGGAGCCGACCAGATCGCCGAATCCGTCGCGTTCGCCCCGCGAAAGTCTCGCCAGGTCCCGTTCCAGCCTCCGCTTCTCGAGAGCCTTGCTGATCACCAGCTCCAATCGGGTCCGGTCGAGTGGCTTGGTGATGAAGTCGTAGGCGCCCCGGCGGATGGCGCGAACGGCATCCTCGACGCCGCCGCGGCCCGTCATGATGATCACCTCGACATCGAGTCCGTCCGCCTTCACCTGCTCGAGCAGATCGATCCCCGTCCCGTCCGCCAGCATCAGGTCGGTGAGGACGACGTCGTAGGGCCGCGCGTGAACCCTCGCCGCCGCCTGCGCGAGGCTGCCCACGTCGTCGACTTCGTGCCCGAGAGCCTTGAGCCGGTGCGCGGTGACCTCGCGCACGCCGCGCTCGTCGTCGACGATCAGGACCCTGCCCGGGTCGGCGCGTCCCGGAGCCTCCGGCGTTCCGTCAGTCGTCATGCGCCCGGCGTGCGCGCGTGATGATCTCGGAGATCCGCCCGCAGTTGTCGAGAATCTCGCCCAGCCGATCGCGCACCTCGCGCGGGAGGTCGGGCCGCTGGACGAGCAGCATCTCCGCGGTGCCGAGTATCGCCGTCAGCGGCCCCGCGAGCTCGTGGCGCAGAGCGGCACAGGCGCGCGCCGCCGCCCTGCGGGACGAAGTCTCCTCCGTCTCGATCACGACGAGACCGTACCGGGGTCCCTCCCCCGCGTCGATCGCCTGGACCCGAACCGGCGCCTCGCGGCCGTCGCGAAGACGTACCGTAGCGGGCGGGTCGCCGCCCGCCACCGCGTTCCCGACCGCGCGGGCGTCTTCTTCAGGGAGAACCTCGGCGAGTCGCTCCGGCGCATCGTGTCCGCACCGGGCGGCGAGTGCGCCGAAGAGAGCGTTCCCTCCCAGGAGCTTTCCCTCCTCGGTCACCGCGGCGGCGGGCCGTTCGATCAGATCCAACAGAGCCACCAGGTGGGCCGACCGCCCCCCGTCTCCCCTCTCGCCTTCCGTCATGAACGCACCCCATGCCCCCCTGCGGGCGTGGGGCGGATTGTACGGAAAGCGCGGGGAACGCGTCAACGAGACGGCGGTGACTCGGCGTCGGCGTACCGGAGGGGCGGGCCGTCCCGGCCGCCGTAGCGGGCACCTTCGAGCAGCGACCTCCGCGCCCGCAGCTCCTCCGCGTACTCCTGGTTCGCGAGCGAGCGGAACAGGCGCTCGAGCACGAAGAGCACCGTGCCGCGCGCATCGCCGGGCGGGTCCAGCGCGGGCTCGATCGTGGTGCGGTCGAGCACCCTCGCGGCGGCCTCCGATTCGCCGAGGCGGGCGAGGATCATGCCCGCCCACAGGCCGCCCGCGACCCGTTGCCAAGGGTCGCCGGCGAGGCGCTGGCTTCGTGCCCGCGCGAGAGCCGGCGCGAGAAGGCCGTGGAGGCGCGCGGGGTTCGGGGCCGCCAGCGTCCGTTCCGCCTTCAGCTCGACCACCTTGGGCTCCCGCCCGAGGCCGAACGACAGTGCGACCCGTTGTCCGGGCGCCAAGACGGCCCGGAGCCGGGCGAGATCTTCGGCAGAGCCGACCGGCCGGCCGTCGATCGCGGTCAGCACCATTCCGGGCGCGACGCCGGCGGCTTCGGCGGGACCACCCGGCTGCACCGCGGCCACCACCGGGGGACCGAAGCGGCGCTCCACCAGGTCGAAACCCAGGTAGGTTCGCTGCGCCGGGAGGCTCACCGCGAACACCCCGAGGGTCGCGGTTTCGGCTGCCGGATCGTCGGGCCGCCAGCCGGTCGCCTCGATGATCCCCGGGTCCGGAACCACCAGGGCCAGCCAGACGGTGGGCCGCACCATGTCGCGGCCGTCGATCCAGGCGGCGACGAGGTCGGCCTCGGGCGCCGCCTTTCTCGCGAGACGTGCGAGCGCCGGATCCCGATCGATCAGCTTCCGCGGGAAGTCGGGGACGTCTCCGCGGTGCATCCTCTCGCCCAGCGCCCGCCTCAATTCCTCCGAGGCGCCGGGCTCCAGCACGTTCCACCCCCGATCGTGGATGGCCTCCCGGAAGCGGGCCGCCTCTCCCACCAGCGCCACCGTCGGTCGGGGACCCGGCGAGAGCTTCACCGTCTGCCCGTTGCGAACCTCCACGCGCTCCACGTACACGCGACGGCCCCCGAGCGTGAGGGAGACTTCGTGGCTTCCCGGACAGACGTCGACGGGACCCCGCTGGACGGGCCGCCCGTCCACCGCCAGCACGCCTTCGGGCCGTTCCCAGTCCAGCTCGAGGACGGCGCGGGCGCGGGTGAGGCGAATCGTCCCCAGATCGAGCGGATCGGGGATCAGCTCGGCGACGTCGACCCGCTGCTCGTACCGCTCGTGGCAGTCGGCCTCCAGGACGAGCACATGGCGACCGGGCTCCACTCCGGTGATGACGAACGGTCTCGACCCGGCATCGGCGGCGCCCTCCGTCCGGCCGACTTCGCGGCCGTCGAAGAGCACGCGCGCGCCGGCGGGAACGGTGGCGAACGTGACGTCCCGCGCCACCTGGCGGAGGTGGCCCAGCACGCTCTGCACCTGGCCGGCCGCGACGTTGACATCCTCCACTTTCTCGTCGAGGAAGTTGCGCCGCCGCAACGTGAGGGTGTGCCGCCCCGCGGGAACGAGGAAGCGGCCGGGTCGGTCGGGATCGGCCGGCGTCGCGGCGATCCCGTCCACGAGCACCTCGGTGCAGGGGGCCGGGTGGCATTCCACTTCGATCGTTCCGATCAGGTCACGGCGACGCGACGCGACGAGCTCGGCGAGCTTCGGGCCGGCGGTCGCCGGATCGACCGCGAAGGCGGGATCGAGCGCGAGCGCCCGGTCGATCGCCTCGCGCGCTCCCTCCTCGTCGCCGAGGCCGTAGCGCGCATGGACCAGGACATCCCAGGCTTCGACCAGAAGCCGGCGCACCTCCGGCGCGGTGGCGTCCTCGCCTTCCAGCAGCGAGAGGGCGGCTTCGGCGTTCGCCTTGGCCTCGTCGAACTTCACGTCGAGAAAGGCGGCCCGCGCCTTCTCGACGAGTTCGCGGGCCTCGTCCGTGGGAGCGGCAGCCGGAACCGCTCCCGGCGCGAAGGCCGCCAGGAGCAGGGCCCACCCGAAGACCGCCTTCACTGGAACCACTGAAGACCTCTCCTCCGCGTCTCGTGGACGGCGATCCTCCCGCTCCGATCCACGGCGAGGCAGGCGGCGCGCGCGAGGCTGTGTTCCCCTTCCGCGGGCAGGGGCAGGCGGGCGATCACCTCTCCACGGGGCGAGAGCAGCAGGACCTGGGGCGCCCGCGCGTCGAGAACGTAGATGTCGCCGAGCTCGTCCCGGTCGATGTCGACCGGATCCCGTGCGAGGTTGCCCAGGCTGATCCGAAGCGCCGACTTCCCGTCGGCGGCCACGGCGACGATCATGGGAGTCTTGGCTTCGAGAAGGATCACCGCCCCGCCGTCGGGCGAGCCGATCACGCGGACGGGGTCGGACCGCGACGGCAGGGCGGCCCGGGCGACGACACCGGCCCCGGCCTCGACCCGCAACACGGCATGTTGCCGGCGATCGACGACCCAAACCGCGCCGGGCGCGACCGGTGCCAGGGCCACGGGGTCGCTGCGATCGGGCAGCGGGAACGACACCCCTCCCGGAGCCCGCACCCCGGCGTCGCCCGCCGTCCACAGCCGGCCCCAGGCATCGACCGCGACCGCTGCGATCCCCGGCGCCTCGACGGAGCGCTGGCCGCCATCCGGCTCGATCGCGAGCACCTGGCCGCTCCGGGGCAGGGCGGCATACAGGCGGCCGTCGTCGTCGGCCGCGAGGTCGGCCGCCCGCTCGGGGAGGGTCAGCCATCCGGCCGGCCGGTAGAGGGGTTCGCTCCGCTGCGTGCCGAACCGGATCCGGTCGACCAGTGTGGCCAAGTCCAGCGCGGCGGCCGCGACCCGCGTTCCGCGGTCGAGACGCCGGGCGCGCCCCAGCTCCACCAGGGCTTCCTCCGCGCGGCCCTCCGCCAAGGCGACGCGCGCGAGCGTCAGGGCCGCGCCCGCGGCACGGGGGTCGTCCGGCCAGTCGGCGCGGAGGCGGAAGGCGAGCTTCCCGGCCAGCGCCGTTCGGCCCGCGGCGAGCTGGAGGCGCGCCGCCAGTTCGAGCGCGTCGGGGACCCGCGGCGAATCCGGGTAGACCACCGGAAGCGTCATCAGCAGAGCCGTCGCCTTCTCTCGGTCGTAGTGCTCCGGGGCGGGGAGCAGGTGAAGCAGAGCCAGGCGCCAGAGCCCTTCCGGCGCGGCGTCGCTGTCCGGATATCGCTGCCGGAGGGCTTCGAGGTAGCCACGCGCCTCCGTCGCCGCCCCGACGCCGGCCGGGGGATCGGCGAGCTGTTCCGGGTCGTCCACGGGCCAGGCGAGCCGCGCGAGGGCGAGCAGCGCATCGTCGGCCCACGCCTCGGCCCCTTCCATGTCGACGATCTGCCGGTACGCGCGGCGGGCCTCTTCCAGTTGACCCGCTTTCTCCAGCTCGACGGCCGCGCGGAACCGGCGTGCGGCGAAGTCGGCCGGCGCGCCGAAGGCCGCCGGGATGCCCGCCGCCAGAGCCGCCGCGGCGAACCACAGCCGCCGGACGATTCTCCCCCCGATGCCGGTACCCGGGTCTCGCACGCTCCCGATCATAATCCGGTGCGGGGGCGGCGGGCAGCCGGAGGGATCACTGCCAGTCCGCGGGCTTGATGTCGAGCCGCACCGCCGCGCCGTCTTCCAGGTTCACCTCGCGAAGAACGGCGCGCCCGGTGGCGGGGTGCTCCACGCGGACTTCGTAGGCTCCGGCGGCGAGGGGACGGCGCTCGAGGGTGGTCCGGCCCAGCTCCACCCACCGGCCGGCCCGGCCGACCGGCCGCACCGCCACCGGGGCGTCGAACGGCACCGAGCGGACCGTGAGGTAGGCGAGTCCCGGATACTCGACCTCCAGCGTCTCCGTCTCGCCGGCCCGCACGGTCGCGGTCGCCAGCGCCTCGTACAGGAGATCGGGATTGCGGAGGCGCAGCCGGTAGCGGCCGGGACGGAGCGCGAGTGTGTCCCCCGCCCGGCCGATCCGCCTCCCGGTGGCTCGATCGACGACGTCGACCGGATAGGGCGCGCGCGGGATCACCAGCCTCCCGTCCGGGATGCTCGCGAGCGCGACGCCGGCGAGCTGAGCGGCCCACGCGCCCGGGTCTTGCGCGGGCGGCAGCCGCAGCCTGGCCGGGACGCGCCCCGGCGCCGCGAGCACGACGGTGTGCTCCCGGCAAAGCTCGAGGGTGATCCGCGCCGGGGTCTTGCCGAGAGCGGTCCCGTCGACCTGGATCGAGGCGCCGGGGGGATCGCTGTCCACCGGCAACGTCGCGCGCCGCGGAGCTGCACGCACCACCACCGCCTCGGGAGGTGCCGCCGGATCGATGATCGCGCGACCTTCCCGGCACGGGTCGTCCACGCGGATCTCCACCGGCTCGCGCCGCCAGGCGGGAATCAGCAGGGCGACCCCGTGGGCTCCGCTTTCGAGGCGGACCTCACCCGGTCCCTCCCGCTCCGCCGGTGAGGCCAGCACGAGAGGAAGCCCCGGCGGATCGCTCTCGACCGGAATCCGGAGCGGGGGCGGGGCGAGGCGGAGTCTTTCCGCCAGCGGCCCGAGCCACGCGCTGAGTCTCGCCTCGATCCCCGGCCGCACCGACGCCAGCGGATCGCTGCCCGCCCATCGCGGCGCCGTCCACAAGGCCGCGACCCCCGCGAGACCGGCGGCGAGCGCGCCGGCGATCCAGAGTCCGGTCCGGCGCCGACGCGGCGACTCGGAGCCGTCCGGTGCCTTCGACCGCGCGGCGCCGTCCCGCCGCGGCGCCGCCGGCGCCGGCAGGACGAGGTCGGACGGGACGCCACCCATCCGCTCGAGGATCCGCTGGAGGGCGGCGGCGAACTCGTCGCCGGTGGGCAGGCGTTTCGCCGGGTCCTTGGCCATCATCCGCTCGAGCAGGCGCTCGAGATCCTCCGGCAAGTCGGGGGCAACGTCTCGGAGTTTGCGAGGCGGCTCGTTCACGATCCGGTAGAGAACCGACGAGACGGAATCCCCGGGAAAGGGAAGCTCTCCCGTGAGCAGCTCGAAGAGGGTCACCGCCAGCGAGAACAGATCCGCCCGCCCGTCGATCGTCCTGCCGGCGATCTGCTCCGGCGCCATGTAATTCGGCGTTCCGAGGATGTCGTCCTGGGCAGTGAGTCCGGTACCCGGGTCCTTCGCGAGACCGAAGTCGGTGATCTTCACCGTGCCGTCCGGCAGGAGCACCAGGTTCGCCGGCTTGACGTCCCGGTGGACGATCCCGGCGGCGTGGGCCCGCGCCAGTGCCACCGCGGCCTGGATCCCGATCTCGAGCACCTTCTGCGGCGGAAGCAGGTGGCCGCGACGCGTGTGCCGGTCCAGCGTCGTGCCCTCCAGGTACTCCATCGCCATGTAGGGCACGCCGTCCTGTTCGCCGACGTCGTAGATGGTGACGATGTTGGGGTGGGTCAGTCCTGCGGCCGCCCGCGCCTCGCGGGTGAACCGTGCGGCGACCTCCCGCCGCTCGCCCGGCGGCAGCGCGGCGAGCGACGGCAGCGTCTTGATGGCGACGAGCCGGTCGAGCGCGGGGTCTTTCGCGAGGTAGACTTCACCCACGGCCCCCTTGCCGAGCAGCCGGACGACCTCGTAGCGACCGTAGGTCTTCGTCGTCTTGGAGGACATGCGCCTTGTCGCGGGGGCTCTGGCTGCGGAAGCGACCGTCGAGCGGAGGGCAAGCCTAGGCCGGTCCCGCACGAGTGTCAATTTGCGCGCGAGGAGGGCGCGCCCGCCAGCGGGACGGACGCGGGGGAGGGTGAAGATGTGGATCGAGCGGGTTCGGCGGCACCCGAAGCTGGCCGGCTGCCTCGGGCTGGCGCTCGTGGAACTGACGGGTTGCGAGACCGAGGCGGCCGCCGAACTGGAGCGGGAGATGGTCGCCGCGGAGGAACGTCTCCGCGCAGCTCACGCGGGCCGGCCCCCCCGGGAGATCGAGCTCCTGCAGCCGGCCCGCAGGCTGTACCGGGCGATCGGAATCGATCCGACGCGTCACCGCCCCAGCCCGGAAGCCCTCGTGCGGCGGGTTCTCCGGGGCGAGCCTCTGCCCCGGATCCACCCCATCGTCGACCTCGGCAACCTCTGGGCGGTCAGCTCCGGCCTTCCGGTCGGGCTCTACGACACCGCGCGACTTCGCGGCGAGACGATCGAGGTGCGGCTCGGCCGTCCGGGGGAGAGCTACCCCGGCATCCGGAAGGCGGAAGTCCGCCTCGGGGGGAGGCTGGTGCTGGCCGACGCCGAGGGGCCTTTCGGCAACCCGACGTCCGATTCCGCGCGAACCGCGGTGGGGCCCCGGACGCGCGACGTGCTCTGCGTGATGCTGGCGCCTGCGGCGACCAGCCCGTCGCTCCTGGACCGGTGGGCGGCGTGGCTCCGCGAGCGGGCGGCAGCCTACCTCGCCGCCACCGCCGTTTCGGCCGTCATCCCGGCCGAACCGGGACCGTGACGGGGCAGCGCCGCGCCACGTCTTCCGCTCCTCACAGCTCCGAGACGAACTTCTCCGCCAGGGCGCGGTGACGTTCGGCGTCGAGGAGTTCCGGAAGCATCCGGCGGGTGACTTCGATCGCCAGCTCGGCGGCTTGCCTCCGGATCTCCGCCACGGCCGCGCGGGTCTCCTGCTCGATCTGCTGACGGCCGCGCTCGATCGTCTTGTCGTACTCCGCCCGCGCCTCGGCGAGGATGCGCTGCCGCTCCGACTTCGCCTCCCGCTGGGCCTCGGCGACCATCTCGGCGGTCTTCCGCCGCGTCTCCGCGAGCAGCCGCTCGTGCTCGGCGAGGAGTTTCGCCGCCTCCTCGCGCTCCCGCCGCGCCTCCTCGATCGCCCCCCGGATGGACCGGTCGCGCTGGTCGAGCTTCTCGATCAGCATCCCCCACCCGAAGCGGTAGAGCACCGCCAGCAGCAGGAGGAAGATCAGGACCGTCCACAGCCACAGCCCGGGTGTGACGCGGAGGAGCGGATTGCCCTCGCCGCCGGCCTCTGCGGCGGCGAGAGCCATCGACACGGCGAGCGGTCCCGACGTCATCGCCCGAGCCTCAGGAGAAGACGATCAGCAGGCAGACGACGAGGCCGATGATCGCCACGCCCTCGAGCAGGAACAACGGCAGGTTGACCGCTCCGGTGATGCTGGAGGCCGCCGACGGCTGCCGGGCGATCGCCTCCCCCGCCGCCGCCGCCAGCTTTCCGATACCGAGTCCGGCGCCGATGGCGCACAGGCCCGCTCCGAATCCGGCACTCATCTTTCCGAGCTCGAGGCCCCCGCCCTCCTGGGCGAGCACACCCGGTGCGAACAGGATCATCAACACGGCCGTGACCGCGAGGTACTTGAGAACCGTGGTGGTCATTGCGCTCGTCCTCCGGCCGGAACCGCCCCAGCGTCCGGCGCGCTGCACAGTTACGGTCAATGTTGCTCGTGAACCGCCAAACCGATGAACACTCCGCTCAGGAGCGCGAAAACATAAGCCTGCACGAAACAGACGATGATCTCCAGCAGGCTGATTCCCACGGCGAGCGGAACCACCGCACCGAACCCGGAAGCCAGCGCGACGCCCGCCGAGATCTTCTTCAGGATGAACGGGATCGACATCAGGGCGAGGAGCGCCATGTGCCCGGCCGTCATGTTGGCCGCGAGTCGCATCGTCAGCGCGAATGGCTTGACGAACATCGACAGGACCTCGATCACGAAGAGCAGCGGCCTCACGAAGGCGGGCACGCCAGGCGGCCCGAGCAGGTGCCCGAAGTGCTTGACCACGCCCTGCTGCCGGATACCGAACAGGTGGATGGCGAAAAAGGTGATCGCCGCCAGCGACATCGTGACGTTGAAATTCCCGGTGGCGGTGGCCGCTCCGTGGGCGAAAAAGGGCTCGTGGCCGGTGAGGGCGTGGCCCACGAGAGCCGCGATCTCCGACAGGGGTACGAGCCCCAGAAGGTTGCAGCAGAGGATGAAGAAGAAGAAGTTCAGCAGCAGGGGTGTGACCCTTCGGGCCCATTTGGGGCCGACGTACTGCCAGGCGATGTCCCGGTAGAAGTGCTGGACGAAGGGGTCGATCATCTGCGCCCACCGCGTCACGGGGACCCCATCGCCGTCGTATCCCCTCGCGGCGCGGAGCATGCCGACCGCGACCAGCACCGCCGCCAGACCCATCATCAGCACGGCTTTGGAGGTACCGAACGCCCACGTGTCGCTGTTGGCGACATGGTGGATGATCACCTCGCCCGGATCGAAGGCCTCAGCCCCGCTCACGGCGATCGGTGCCAGCGATCCGATCATGGATCCGCTTCGCCTCCCACGCCGACGGCAGGAGCCAGCCGGCCAGCGCGCCCGCTAGCACGGCCGGCGGCGAGCCGCCGAAGCAACCGATGCCGGCCGCGAGCGTGCCGAGAACGATCGCCGCGCGAGCGGCCATCCGCACCCCCCTGCGGCCGAGATGTTTCGAGAATGGTCCCTCCGGAACCGGCACGAGCCAGGCGACGGCGGCGCAGGCGGCGAACACGAAAACGAACGCAGCCAGCGTGTCGAGCGCCCAGCCGAACCTCGTCACCGTCCTCGCTTCTGCCCGAGGCGCAGCGCGACCCGGGCCACCTCGTACAACCCGACCGCGAGTCCCACCAGCGCCCCGGTCGCGGTGAGCCACGGCTCGGTGTTCCACCGGCCGTCCAGCCACCGCCCGCCCATCACTCCCAGCAGGAGCGCCGCGGTCAGAGTCCACGCCGCCCCGAGGAAGGGCGCCGCTTGTCGGATGACGCGCGCGAGGGTGCCGCCCGGCGTCGGCGGGACATCGTCCGCGGGGCGGGGAATCCTACCAGATCCACCCTTCGGCGCAACCGGTCGTTCAGGGCGATTGCCGGGCCTTCCGGGCGCCACCGGCACCCCCCTCCCGGCTGGAAGCCAGGGTCTCGGCCGGAAGCTCGACCGCACTGCCCGCCTGCCTCAGCGCCGGCACCACCTGCTCGTGGACGAGCCGGTTCACCGGCGCCTCGATGATGTCGAAGACGGGCTTCGGGTAGAGGCCGATTCCCAGCGCCAGCGCGGCGAGCGGAAGGAGCGTCCACTTCTCCCGCCAGCTGAGGTCGGCGAGCCCCCGGTTCTTCTCGTTCGTCAACTCGCCGAACATCGTCTTTTGCCACAGCCAGAACAGGTAGATCGCCCCGAGCACCAGCGTGGTGGCGGAAAGGACCACCCACCAGAACGGGGCATGGCCGAAGAAGGAGAAGGCCTCCCCGCCAACCTGCGCCAGACCGGCGAGGATCGTGATCTCGCCCACGAAGCCGTTGAGCCCCGGCAGACCCGCCGACGAGAGAAGCATGATGAAGAAGAAGACGGCGAAAATGGGCATGACCTTGGCCAGCCCACCGTATTCGGAAATCAGCCGGGTGTGCCGGCGCTCGTACACCACCCCGACCAGGAGGAACAGCGCTCCGGTCGAGATGCCGTGGTTGATCATCTGCACCACGCTTCCCTTGACGCCGGTGACGTTGAGAGCGAACAAGCCGAGCATGGTGAGGCCGAGGTGGCTGACCGATGAGTAGGCCACCAGCTTCTTCCAGTCCTTCTGGACGTAGGCCACCATCGCCCCGTACACGACGCCGATGACGCAGAGCGCCAGCATCCACCACAGATTCTCGGCCGTCTGGACGGGGAAGATGGGGAGGCTGAAGCGGTAGAAGCCGTAGGTTCCCATCTTCAGGAGCACGCCGGCGAGGATCACCGACCCGGCCGTCGGGGCCTCTACGTGGGCGTCAGGGAGCCAGGTGTGGAACGGAAACAGCGGCACCTTCACCGCGAAGCCCAGGAAGAGGGCGAGGAAGACCCAGGGCGCCAGGGGCCACACCGCGGTGTGTGCCCCGAGCTGCTGGAGCTTCTCGATATCGAACGTCGCCTCGCCGAACACCTCGCCCGAATACCGGTAGAGGGCGATGATCCCCAGCAGCATCAGCACGGAGCCCAGCAAGGTGTAGAGGAAAAACTTCAGCGCCGCATAGAGCTTTCGTTCGCCGCCCCAGATGCCGATGATGAAATACATCGGCACCAGCATCAGCTCCCAGAATATGTAAAAGAGGAACATGTCCAGAGCGGCGAACGTGCCCAGCATCCCGACCTGTAGCAGCAGGAACGAGACGTAGTACTCCTTCACCCGCACCGTCACCGCGCTCCAGGAGGAGATCAGCGCGATGAACGTCAACAGGTTCGTGAGGACGATCAGCAGCAACGAAACGCCGTCCACGCCGAGCTTGTACTGAACACCGAGCGACGGGATCCACGAACGGGCTTCGACGAGCTGAAAGCCTCCGTCCCCGATGTCGTAGCGGAAAAGCGCCACCAGAGACAGAGCCAGCGGGATCAGCGAACCCCATGTCGCCACCTGCGCGACGGCCTTCTCCCTCCGGGCAGGGATCGCGAGGAGGAGCAGGGCGAGCGCGAGGGGCAGGAAGGTGATGCAGGACAGGATCGGCATGAGGGCGCCCCCTGAAAGGACGCGCCATGTTATGCGCACGCCGGCTCCGCGCCAACCCCGAATCGACCGCCGCGGCGGCGTGAACCGGGACCGTGCGGCGCGTTAGCCGCGACGCATCGGGGAGGAGGGGCGAGGGCCTCTGCGGCCACCGGACGGCCCCCCGCCGTGTCCGGCCCGGAGGATCGGACCGCGTCCGAACGGACGTCCCCGGCGGTCGGCCGGGCGGGACGGGCGCCGCGCGCGGGTCGATCGAAGGGTGAACGGCGCGCCCGGTCCGGGGCGAACTCCGCGGCAGGCGCGAGGGCGAGGGATCAGGGGCGGCAGGAAGCGGTGACGCGCCGGCCCGCCGCCGTTGCGCGGCAGCCGCGAGCCGACAGATCGGCGGCCGCGCGTGTCGCCGATGCCTCGCCGTCGAAAGCGAGAACCGCTTCGAGGCTCCCGGTTCCGGAGACCTCGATCCACTCGTCCCGCAGGGCGCCGACCCACGGCGAATCGTCCGGGAGGCCGACCAGGGCCACGGTCGGGCGCGGGCCGAGCCGGCAGGCCCCGTCGGGCGCTTCGCTCCGCGGCGGCGGAAGCCCCGGGCGAAGGAGCACGTGCGGTCCGATTCCGGGGCGCTCCAGCGCCGCGACCAGCCCCGCCGTGCCGGCGCGGACGGCGTGGTAGGCGGCCCACCGCGGGCCGTCCTCGAGGAGCACCCGAAGCATGGCCCGGTAGACCGGTTGGTCCGTCCCCGCGTACAGCCGGTCTTTCACCCACCCCGCCCGGTCGCGGTCGGCGTCGAGGAGCGCCTGTCCGACCGCCGAGGCGTCGAGCCCCGCGCTTGCGAGCGCCACCAGAATCCCGGCCACCCTCGCCACGCCCTCGAGACGCGCCGCGCGGGCGTGACGAAGGAGGGGATCCGCGGGTGGCGGCCCGGCGTGCCTGGCCCCGACGGCCCTCGCCCACTCCCCCGCCAGCGCCAGTTCCACGGGGAGGATCCCGGTCGTTCGCAGCATCTCCAGGTCGGTCGCCGATGGCGGAGGATAGGTCCGCCGGATCAACACCGGCTCACCGCCCGGCGCCGCGGCGATCGGCCTCCCGGCGGGCCACAGGCGCGCCAGCTTGCGGGCCATCCCGCCGGGATCGGGAAGCCCGGCGGCGCGAGCGACCGGCCGGCAAGACGGCGAGTTCAACGGGGCGAACAGCTCCTCGAGCCAACCGGCGGCCTGCCGCTCGAGCGCTGCGTCCGAGTCGGAGGCGGGAACGCGGACGACCACGTCCGGCTCGCCGAGCTCCTCTCCGAGGCGCGACGGAATCGCCGAGAGGAGCTCGAGGGCGACGAACCGTTCGGGCGGTTTCCGGCGCACCACCGGCGGCGGCGCCGGCGGCGGCTGCTGCGGGGCCGCCGGCAGCGCGAGCGCCGCCACCAGCCCGATCGCCGTCACCGCCCTTCCTCGCGCTCGACGACCACCCGAGCGCCGGGAACGAGTCCCAGGGGACGCGCCCTCCCCGGGCCGACCTCGATGACGTAACGCGCCGGTGCCGGCGGTTCGTACGACGGGCACGGCCGCTCGGCGCAGGGGGGAACCTCTTCCGCCACGTGGAGGACGCGCCACTCCTCGTCGAGCCAGACGATGTCGAGGGCGGTGCGGCAGCGGTACATCCAGAAGGGGTGCCGGTCGCTCTCGTCGAAAACGAAGAGCATGCCGGCGCCGTCGGGAATCTCCTCGCGGAACATCAATCCCCGTGCCCGCTTCGCTGCGCTCCGCGCGACCTCGAGGTGGAGCGTGCCGCCGCTGGGGGTGAAGGCGGCGACGAGGTCGTCGTCACTCAGCCGGTCCGCGGCGAACCGACCGGCCCCGCCTCCTCCCGCGGCCGCGCAGCTCGCCGCGAGAGCCGCGAGGAGAAGGAGAAGACGGTCACGGCGCCTTCCCGCCCACCGCGACCGACTCCCCGTTGGCGGCGACGAGATCGCTCGAGACGCCAACGCCGCCCGGCAAGCCGTCGGCCCCGTAGCAGACCACGCGGTAGCCGCCGCCGTGCCGCTCGTACCGGATCCGATGGCCCCACGGATCGACCACCGGCCCGTGCAGGTAGCGCGGCACCAACTCCTCGAATCGTCGCGGGTAGCGTCCATGATCCTCGCGGAACCGCTCCGCGGCACGCGCCACGCGGCGCACGGCGTCCCACGCGCGGAGTTCCGGCCCTCGAGCGCTCGCGTTGGCCAGATCGTCGAGCCATTCTAGCTCTCGCCGGGCCCGGGACGCGGCGCGGGTGCCGGGCCAACGGCGAACGATCGCCTGCAGCCGCGCCCGCAACTCCGCGTCCTCCGCTTGCTTGGCTGCGGCGCTCTCCGCGAGCGCTTCCTCCAGCGCCCTCCGGGCGCGTTCCTCGGCGCAGCCGGCGCACACGGCCAGGAGGACGCCGGCCAAGGCGGCCGACCTCCAGCACAAGTTCCGTTCGGCGAGACGGATCGCGCGCATTCCCGGGGGGAATCTCGGCGCGCCCGGTGGCGGCGGCAAGAGGTGTCCGGCGGGCAACCCTCCGGTTCGCAAACGCTTCGGGAATCGGGCGGCCGCAGGCGAACGGTCCCGGCCGAAGAAGGCTTGACCGGCGGCGGCGATCTTTGCCACAATCCCCGCCGCACGAGCCGCGGGGACGCTGGGCCGCCCCCATTCGAGAATCTCGGCGTCACGGGAACGCGCGGGTGCGCGCGGACGGGGAAGCCGTGTCGCGGGACGGGCGCCGCTGTCCCGCACGGAGGCGAGGCGCGCATGGTGGTCCGTCCCCGGCAGCGATCCGCCGCGCTCGCGAAGTGGGTTCGCGAGCTCGGTTCGACCGACGCGGCCGCGGTGGAACGGGCCAAGGAGGCGTTGATCAAGGCGGGGGACGCCGCCCTGCCTCACCTTCTGGCAAGCCTGGAGGCGGACGACGAGAGCGTCCGGCTTCGCGCGATCTCGCTGCTGGCCCTGTCGGGGCACCGGCGGGCGGCGGCTCCCCTGGCCAGCCTTCTGCACGATCCCTCCTGGCGCGTGCGCCAGCGCGCGGCCGGGGCTCTGGCCCGCTTCCCCTCCGCTCTGTCCGTACCGGCGCTCGCCCGGCTCCTGGGGCGCGAGTCGCACGTCGGCGTCCGGACGATCGCCGTGCGATCGCTCGTCCGTCTGGTGCTGACGGGACACGACACGGCGCTGCGCCCCCTCCTCGACCGCCTCGCCGATCCGGAAGAGCATCCCCGACCGCGCATGGCGGCGATGGACGTCTTCCCGTGGCTGGTGGAGGAGGAGACGGCGGATGCGGTCCGTGCCCTCCTGACCCGGCTCGCCCGGAGCCCCGAGCCGGCGGTGGCCCGGAAGGCGCGCCGGATGCTCGACGCGCCATGGCCGGCGCGGCTCGAGCCGTGGGCGCTGGACCGGCTCTTGGAGGATCTCGCCTCCCGCCGTCTCGCGACGTGGCATCGGGCTGTCACGCTCCTCGCCCGGGGTGGCGGCGCGATCGTGGAGCCGGCCGTGAGAGCGATGCTGGCCCGGCCGCAGGATCGCGAGTACGCCCGCCGCGTGACCCTCGTCCTGCAGGAGATGTCACCCCGGCAGCTCAGCCCGGTGGCGGGGTTCCTCGAGAGCGTGGAGGAGCCGATCCCCCTGCTGGCCCTGGTGGAAGTGGCGGAGGCCGCCGGCAGCCGTTCCCTCCTGAGCCGGCTGGCGCGGCTGATCGAGCGGCTGGCCCAGGGCCCCGAGCGCGACGGTCCCGGCGAACTGGACGAGGTGCGGCAGCGGGCCCACCTCGCTCTGGCCCGCGCCGGTTCGCGTCTTGCGGTCGCGGATCTCGTGCGCATCCTCGAAGACCCGCGGTTCGCCGTGCGGACCGAACTCGCCGAGGCGGCGGGGGCGATTGGAACGCCTCGCGAGCTCCCCTCCCTTCTCCGCGCCTACAAGCGCTCGCGCGGCCTGTCGCGTCTGGCGTTGCGGGAGGCGGTGCTCGAACTCGCCCGGCGGGAGCGCCTGCGCCGCACCGACCGGCGGCTGTCGGCGTTGCCTCCGGCCGAAAGGCGCGCGGCCATCGAGATCCTCGGGCTGCCGCGGCGGACGCGGAAGCGGCCGCTCCCGCGACTGCCCGGGGCGGAGAGCCGGGGAACGCTGCTCGGCTGAAGCTTCCGTGTCAGGATGGGAGCCTCGCGCCGGCGGCGGAACGCCGAAGGGGGCGCCGATGCTGCGAGTGGGATTGAACGGGGCGGGCCGGATCGGCCGCGCCCTCCTTCGCTTGCTGCGGGACGACCCGGAAGTGACGGTGGTGGCGGTGAACGACCGCGCCGGGGCGGCCGCGGTGGCGCACCTTCTCCGGCACGACAGCATCCACGGCCCCTTTCCCGGGCGGGTCGAAGCCCTGGACGGCGACCGGCTGGTGGTCGGCGAGCGCGAACTGGCCTTCGGTTCGGCGGCGGAACCCTGCGCCTCGTTCTGGCGGCGCCACGAGGTGTCGGTCGTGATCGAGGCGACGGGGCGGTTCACGCAGGGCGGACGGGCGAGAGAGCATCTCGCCGGCGGGGACGGCCTGGTGATCGTCACCGCCGTTTCGGGCGACGCCGATCTCACCGTCGTTCCCGGTGTCGAGGGGGGCCGTCCCTGGATCGACGCGCGGGAGGGGTGGCGCTCCCTCGCCTCCCGAGTGCGCGGAGCGCGGGTCGTGTCGCTGGCGTCCTGCACCACGCACGCCGCGGCTCTCCCGCTGGCGGTGATCGACGAGCGGTTCGGGATCGAGGCGGCCGAAATGACCACCGTCCATTGCACGACCGGTTCGCAGCCGACGATCGACGGACCGCACCCCGATCCCCGCCGGAGCCGCTCGGCCCTGCTTTCGATGATCCCGACCACGACCTCCGCGGCCCGCGGGCTGGTGGAGGTGCTCCCGGCCCTGGCCGGCCGGCTCAGCTGCCTCGCCGTGCGGGTTCCGACCGCGACGGTGAGCCTCGTGGAGATCGTCGCTCACACGAGGGGTCCCCTGCCGGACCGGTCGCGGATCGCCGAGGCGTTCGAGCAGCCCGCCGCGGGCGCCCTCGCGGGCCTGCTGGGCACGACCGGCGAGCCGCTGGTCTCGATCGACTTCCGCGGGGACCCGCATTCGGCGGTGGTGGATCTCCTGCTGGTGGAGCGGCCGGGCGATCGCCTGCTGCGCGTCGTCGCCTGGTACGACAACGAGTGGGGTTACGCGAATCGGGTCGCCGATCTGCTGCGCGTCCTGGCCGGGTCGTTCCCCGGAGCGGGACGGGGAGGTGGAACGTGAGGTGCAAGCTGGTCACCGATCTCGATGTCACCGGAAGGACCGTCTTCTGCCGCGTCGATTTCAACGTCCCCCTCGAGGGCGGCACGATCACCGACGACCGCCGGATCCGGGCGGCCCTGCCGACCCTCCGCCACCTCTCCGAGCGCGGCGCGCGGGTGCTGTGCGCGAGCCATCTGGGGCGCCCGAAGGGCAAGCGGATCCCGGAGATGAGCCTGGCTCCGGTGGCGCGCCGCCTGTCGGAACTCCTGGGGCGGGAGGTTCCCCTGGCGCCCGACTGCGTCGGCCCCGAGGTGGCCGCCATGGCGGAGCGGTTGCGTGACGGGGACCTGCTGCTTCTCGAGAATCTCCGCTTCCACGAGGGGGAGACGAAGGGAGACCCCGAGTTCGCCCGCGAGCTCGCGCGGCCCGCTTCGCTGTACGTCAACGACGCGTTCGGCGCCGCACACCGGCCTCATGCCTCGGTCGTCGGTGTGCCGGAGGTCCTCGGAGGGGGCGCGGCCGGATTCCTCATGGACCGGGAGCTCCGCGCCCTCGGCCGGCTCGTGGAGGCGCCGGAGCATCCCTATGCCGCGATCCTCGGGGGCGCGAAGGTCTCCGACAAGATCCCGTTGATCGAGCAGCTGCTCTCCCGCGTGGACGTTCTGCTGATCGGCGGAGCGATGGCCTACACCTTCCTGCGTGCCCGCGGCGTCCCGGTGGGCGCGTCACGGGTCGAGACCGACCGAGTCGATCTCGCCCGGCAGTTGCTCGAGCGTGCCCGAGAGCGTGGCGTGGAGGTCGTGTTGCCGGAGGACCACCTCACCGCCTCGCGGATCGAAGGGCGCGCGGCGGAGGGTCTGGAAACGACCGCAGACGCCGCCATTCCCGAGGGA
Organism: Acidobacteriota bacterium; assembly: GCA_003696075.1. Taxonomy (NCBI): domain Bacteria; kingdom Pseudomonadati; phylum Acidobacteriota; species Acidobacteriota bacterium. Next base: position 20,814 of record RFHH01000061.1, on the reverse strand, counting down.
CGGATCGGGGTCGATATCGGGCCGAAGACGATCGAGCTGTTCTCCTCGCGGCTCGACGACAGCGTCCGCACCGTTCTGTGGAACGGCCCGCTGGGGCTGTTCGAGGCGCCGGGGTGCGATCAGGGAACGCGCGCGATCGCCGCTCACCTGGCCGAGCTCCCCGCGTTCCGCGTCCTCGGCGGGGGCGACACCGCCGCCGCGGCCCGGCGCTTCGGACTCGACGAGCGCTATGACCACGTCTCCACCGGCGGGGGCGCGGCGCTGGAGCTGCTCTCCGGGGTCGAGCTCCCCGGCGTCGCCGCGCTGAGCCGGGCGTGAGGCGCGCGATGAGCCGCCGCCCCCTGGTCGTCGCCAACTGGAAGATGAATCACACGCGCCGGGCGGCCCGGCACTGGTGCGCGGCACTGGGCGAACGCCTCGAGGCCGAGCCGTGGCCGTCCGGCGTGGAGGTCGCCGTCGCGCCACCGTTCACGGCGCTCGCCGCGGTGGCCGAGAGCGCGGAGCGGCTCGGTCTCGCTCTCGCGGCACAGAACTGCCACTCCGAGCCTTCGGGTCCGGTCACCGGCGAAGTGTCGGCCCCGATGCTCGAGGAAGCCGGTTGCCGGTACGTGATCGTCGGCCACTCGGAGCGGCGGCAGCAGTTCGGCGAGACCGATCGCTTCATCGCGAGGAAGGTCGCTGCGGCGCGCCGCGCCGGACTGGTGCCGATCCTGTGCATCGGAGAGAGCGAGAACCAGCGCGAATCCCAGCGGACCGAGCCGGTCCTGGAAGCGCAGCTGCGCCAGGGTCTCTCGGAGGTTCGGCTCGGCTCCGGAGACGAGCTGGTGGTCGCCTACGAGCCGGTCTGGGCCATCGGCACCGGGAGGGTGGCGACCCCGGAGCTGGCGGGCGCCACGCAGGCGTTCGTGCGGGACATCCTCGCGGCCGTCGCCGGGCCCGCCGTGGCCGAGGCGACCCGCATCCTCTACGGGGGCTCGGTGAAGCCGGAATCGGCGGCCGGATTGTTCGCCCAACCCCACGTCGACGGCTTCCTGGTGGGCGGAGCGAGCCTCGAGGCGGAGCCGTTCCACCGGATCGTCCTCGCCTGCGGCTCCGGCTCGTGCTAGGTTTTGGCGGTTTCGGCGCCCCGGCAGGGGCGCGGGAGGCGTGCCGTGTACGCCGTGGTTCTCGCTCTGCACATCCTCGTGTCGATTTTCCTGATCCTCGTCGTGCTGCTGCAGACGGGAAAGGGCGGCGATATCGCCAGCGCTTTCGGCGGCTCCGGCTCCCAGGCGGTCTTCGGGCCTCGGGGAGCGAGCAACGTTCTGAGCAAGGCGACGACCTGGTCGGCGGTGGTCTTCATGCTCACGTCCCTGGGGCTGTTCTTCCTCAGCCAGCCGGGCGGCTCCTCCGTGATGGAGAGCGCCCCCGAGCCCGTCCCGGTCGAAACGCCGGCCGCACCGGAGGTGCCGGAGCAGGCGCCCGCCGGGGAGGCCCCGTCGGACCAGGGAGGAACGCCCGCCGCCGAGAGCCCGGCGGAGGGCGAGACCGCGCCCGCGGGGCAGCCGGAGCAGGCCCCTGCGCCGGGCGAGTGATTTGCTAGACTAGAGGCGTCCAGCCACGCAGGTGCCGAAGTGGCGGAATTGGCAGACGCGCATGGTTGAGGGCCATGTGGGGGCAACCCCGTGCGAGTTCGAGTCTCGCCTTCGGCACCAACCGATCCCGGACCCGGATCCCCCCACGTAGCGAGCGGGACGGCGATGACTGCCGGAGCGGCCGGCCGTGGCGGATGCCGTCCGGCCGCCCCTCCCGAGCCGGGGCCGGGGGCGGCCCCGAGCCGGGTCCACGGAGCCGGCCCGCTTCCGGGGGGTCGGTCGCGATTCCGCCGGCCGGCGTCCGCGGCGCAGCTTCATCCCCTGAGCAAAACGGTCCAGGGGCAGGCCCCCACCCCCGGACGGGGCTGACGGAAGGCTGATACGGCGTCCGCGCCCCCCCCGCAACCCTGGTTGTGGCGAACGGCCGCGGACCGCCCCGAGGCGGGTACACTGCGCCGGCCGCGGCGCGGCGGACGAGGCGAGACGATGGACCCCCTGGCGATCCCCAGCCTGACCCTCGTGGACCTCACGCTCCCGCCCGGTTTCGAGCGGCTGGCGGAACTCGCGTACAACCTGTGGTGGACGTGGCAGCCGGCGGCCCGCCAGCTCTTCTCCGGCCTGGATCCGGAGCTGTGGGCCCGGCACCGCAACCCCGTCGGCGTGCTGCTGGAGCTGGAGCCGCGGACCTGGCGGGCGCTCGAGACGAACGAGGCGTTTCGCGCCGCGTTCGATACGGTCCTGGGCGCCTTCGATCGGGATCTGGGTGCTCCCCGGGAAGCTTCCACCGGCGCCGAACCCGGAGGGGTCGTGGCGTACGTCTCGACCGAGTTCGGTCTTCACGAGAGCCTCCCACTGTACTCGGGCGGCCTCGGGATCCTCTCGGGGGACCATCTGAAGGCGGCTTCCGACATCGGCCTGCCGCTCATCGGGATCGGTCTTCTCTACCGCCGCGGCTACTTCCGGCAAACGCTCGACGCCGACGGGCGCCAGCAGCACTTCCACCCCGACATCGACCCCTCGATCCTCCCGATCCAGCGCGTGCTCGGCCGGGACGGCCGTCCGCTGGCGGTGAGCGTGCCCCTTCTCGACCGGGAGGTGCGGCTGGCGGTCCACAAGCTGCAGGTGGGGCGCGTGCCCCTCCTGCTGCTCGACTCGGACCTCCCCGAGAACGCCCCGGAGGACCGGCCGATCACCCATCTCCTCTACGTGAGGGGCCGTGAGATGCGCCTGTGCCAGGAATGGGTGCTCGGCTTCGGCGCGGTGCGGGCGCTGGCGGCGCTCGGGATCGAGCCGGCCGTCTGGCACCTCAACGAAGGGCATTCGGCTTTCGTTCTCTTCGAACGTCTGGCGCGGGAGCTTCGAGCCGGCGAGCCGTTGGCCTCCGCGTGGCGGCGCGTCGCCGCCAACACGGTCTTCACGACGCACACGCCCGTCCCCGCCGGCAACGAAACGTTCGCCGACGCGCTGGCCCGCCGGTACGTCGCTCCCTGGGCGGACCGTCTCGGCGTTCCGGCGGAGGAGCTGCTCGCTCTGGGCCGCGCCGGCAGCGAGGAAGAGGCGCCGTTCAACATGACGGCGCTCGCCCTGCGGGGGGCCTCGTTCCGCAACGCGGTGAGCCGGAAGCACCAGGAGGTCAGCTCGTCGATGTGGCGTCCCCTCCTCGGAGATGCCCCCGATGCCATTGTCTCGGTGACCAACGGCATCCACACGGAGAGCTTCCTCGGCTCCGACCTGCGGTCACTGTTCGAAGAGCGGCTCGGGGCCCGCTGGAGCTCGATCGCGGATCGCGGGGGCGCCGCCTGGCGGGAGGCGCTCGCCTCGATCGACGATGCGGCCCTGTGGCGCGCCCACGAGGCTCAGAAGGGGCGGCTCATCCGGATCGCCCGCGAAAACCTCCGCCGGATGCACGCCCGGCACGGGGCTGCGCCGCCGGATCTGGCGCGCATCGACCGGCAGCTCGATCCCGCCGTCCTGACGTTGGGCTTCGCCCGGCGCTTCGCCCTGTACAAGCGGGCGGGACTGCTCTTCCGCGACGTGGGGCGGTTGCGGGCGATCGTCGGCCACCCCGAACGGCCGGTGCAGATCCTCTTCGCCGGGAAGGCGCACCCCGCGGACCGGGAGGGACAGGATCTCATCGCGCAGCTCTACCGCCATGCGCAATCGGACGAGTTCCGGGGCCGGATCGTGTTTCTGGAGAACTACGACCTCCGGATCGCGCGGGCCCTCGTTCAGGGGGTGGACGTCTGGCTCAACACGCCCCGCCCACCCCTCGAGGCGTGCGGAACGTCGGGCCAGAAGGCGGCCGCCAACGGGGTGCTCAACGCCTCCGTCGGCGACGGTTGGTGGCTCGAAGCGGCGGCGGAGAATGCGGGCTGGACGATCGGACCGCCTCCCGACGCGAATCTCGACGAGGCCGCCCGGGACGAGCAGGACGCCGCTTCTCTGTACTCGCTGCTCGAGAACGAAATCGCACCGCTCTTCTACGAGCGCGATGGCGAGGGGCTTCCGCGGGCCTGGATCGCGCGGATGCGCGCGGCCCTGGAAAACCTGCTGCCCCGTTTCTCGGCGCGGCGCATGGTCCGCGAGTACTCGGAGCGGGCGTACGCGCCGCTGGCCCGCGCGGATCGCCGCGGCTGAGCGAGCGGTCACCAGTCGCTGTAGACGGTTCCGTCCAGAGCGAAATCGTCCGACGTGGAGAAGACGTCGTACAGGTCCTCGCAATCGTGCCTGCGTTCGTCCGGATCGTCCTCGTAGCCGCGGCAGCTCCACTCGGCTTCGCCGGTGATCGGATCGACGGGGATCCGGCGCAGGAACTTGATCACGATCGGTTCCTGATCGATGGCCGGCTTGACCTCGACACCCTCGACGAGCATCTCGAGGTCCTTGGGGTACATGTGCCAGTCCAGATCCCAGGGCTCGATCATCCCCTGGACGGCGTACTCGTGGTACCGGTCGATCGCCGCCCGCATCATCTTCAGCTTCCGCTTCAGCTCGATCTCCTTGAGGTGCCGCTGGTGGTTGTGAACGAGCGGCAGGGCACCCAGAGCCAGAATGCCCATCAAGGCCACCACCACCAGCGTCTCGATGAAGGTCAGCCCCTTCTGGGCCCAGCCACCGCCAGCTCGATGCATCGGCACCCTCGCCGGCCGGCACATCCGGCCGCTCTCCGTCAATGTCTACGCAGCCCGGGTGCCGGGCGTCCATCGCGTCCCGCACCCCCGCCGCGGCCATCCGGCTCGAGCCGCCGGCCGAAGAACCGCTGGAAGAACCCGCGGTGCCGGGGACACGTCACCGGGAGGCGGTCCCTCGTGAACACCTCGCGGGCCTTTCGGGGGCAACGCCAGGTGGCCAGCCCGCCGGTGTCCGGATCGATCGTGACCTCGACCACGCCGGGAGGGGGATCCGGGAGGGGGGCGAGGAGCAGCCACCCGGCCCGGCGCAACAGCTCGGCGAGCACCGGGATGGCGGCGCCGGCGCCGTACAGACGGGCGGGTTTGCCGTCGTCCCGCCCCACCCAACAGACCGCCGCCGTGTCCCCGGTCACCAGCACCCCCCAGGCGTCCCGCCCGTCCTGGGTCGTTCCGGTCTTGGCGGCGACGCGCACCCCCGGAGCGGCGCTGGCGAGGCCGCGGGCCGTCCCGTGCTCGGCCGCGCCGGCCATCATGTCGAGGACGAGATAGCAAGGCTCGGGCGGGAGCCGGTTCTCCGGGGGCGCCATCGGCTCGAGAGGCACCGCCGCGCCGTCCGCGGTCCGGACGCCGCGCACCAGGCGGGGTGCCTGGTACTTCCCCAGGTTCCCGATGGTTCCGTACGCGACCGCCAGCTCCAGCGGCGTGACCTCGCCCGTTCCCAGCGCGAGCGACACGGCGCTCGGCAGCGGCGAGCGGATACCGGCGAGCCGGGCCCAGCTCCGGATCGCCTCGGCGCCGAGGGTCCGCCCGAGCCATGCCATCGGGACGTTCAGGCTCTCCTCGATGGCCTGCCGGAGGGTCACCGTCCCGCGGTAACGCCCGTCCACGTTGCGCGGCCGCCAGAGCCCGTTGGCGGTGCGAATCTCGATCGGCTCGTCCGCCAGCAGACTCGATGGCTGCCAATGGCCTTCGATGAAAGCGGTGAGGGCCACGAACGGCTTGAAGGCCGATCCGGGCTGGCGATGGGCGTCGAGCGCCCGGTTGAAGGCGCCCCGGCTGCCTTTCCGCCCCCCGACGATCGCCAGGATCTCCCCGCTCGCCGGCCTGAGGACCACCACAGCCCCCTCCAGGGGGGCGCGGCGCGGGTCCTCCCGTTCCAGCCGGTCGAGGACGCTCCGCAACGCCTCTCGAGCCGCGCGTTGAACGGCCGGATCGATCGTGGTGAACACGCGCGCGCGCTCCTCACCCGGGCGCGGTTCCCACCCGCGGCTCACCAACTCGCGCTGGACGGCGTCCAGGAGATCGCCCGCCGGATCGAGCCGCCGCCGGGACGCGACCACGCCCAGCGGGCGGGCCGCCGCACGCTCCCGCTCGGCTGGATCGATCGCCCCGATCTGCTCCATCCGCTCCAGCACCCAGTTGCGGCGGGCGCGCGCCGCCTCGGGCCTCCGCCGGGGATCGAAGCGCCCGGGAGAGGCGATGAGCCCCGCCAGCATCGCCTGCTCGTCGAGCGTGAGGTCGGATATGTCCTTGCCGAAGTAATGGAGGGCCGCCGCGGGCATGCCGACGATCGAGACCGCGCCCTCCTGCCCGAGATAGACCTCGTTGAGATAGATCTCCAGGATTCGTCTTTTCGAAACGCGGCGCTCGACGTACAGGGCGAGGATCGCTTCGCGCAGCTTGCGCATCCAGGTGCGCTGGTGCCCGAGGAGCCGGTTCTTGACGACCTGCTGGGTGATCGTGCTCCCGCCCTGGACGAGGCCCCCTCCCCTGATGTCGGCCCACGCCGCCCGGAGGACGGCGCGCAGATCGATGCCCCGGTGTCGCATGAACCGCGCGTCTTCGGCGGCCACCACCGCCTGCACGAGGCGCGGCGGATACCGGTCGAGCGGGAGCGGCCTCCGGTCGACGAGCTCCGGGCCGTGGTAGGCGCCGAGCCGGACCGGCTCCAGGGTGAACGCCCCGAGCGGGCGGCCGGATGCGTCCTCGAGGCGCACCGCCCGCCCTCCATCGACCGTCACCCTGGCGAAGGCCGCGCCCGCGTAGCCGTGCGGTCCGGTGAACGGGCGGCGGTAGACCTCGAGACGGTTCCCCGAGATCCGGTACTCCCCGGGACGCGCGGGAACCCGCGGCACGGCCCGGTAGCGCTGCGCTGCGAGCTCCTCGGCCACGGCAGACAGGTCGACCCGCCGGCCGACACGCAGCACCCGGGGTGCCGCGAGGATCTCGACCGGGGCGTTCGGCGGATCGCGTTCGAGGCTCGCGACCGCCCGCTCTCCGGCGGACCACAGCGCGAGACCGAGCCACAGAGCCGCGGCCGACGCCAGGGCGAGCGTCCCGATGGCGACGCCGCGGCGGCGCCGCGCCCGCGCTCCCGCGGTGCGCCCCGATCTTCGGCGTCGAGCGGACTTCGTCGAGCGGCGGGCGCTCACGTCACCTCTCGGGAAGCGCGTCGGGTATGATCGGCTTCCATGAGCGAGGAGCCTGTCGAGCTGACCCCCATTTTCGAGGCGGTCGCGGCCGCCGTCCAGCGGCACGGGTGCTCGGTGGACCAGGCGGTCGGCTCGATCGATCTCGACGGCGCTCGCGGGGACGTCCGGATCTGGCTCCGCCGCGGCGGCGCGGGGCTCGCGGAGGACGTCGAGCGGTCGGTGAGGAACGTGAGGGGAGTGCGATCGGTGAGCGTGCGCAGCGGCGAGGGTGAGCGGTCCCGATCTCCGGAGGTCCTGAGGTGATCCGGAAGATCCATCTGATCGGCCCCGGGGAGGTCGGGCGCCGCCTCGCCGGGGCTCTGCGCGCGAGCGGGGTCGCGGTGGCCGAGGTGACGCGCTCGACAGGATGGGAATCCGCCTCCGACCCCGCCGATTCCGCGCCGCGTCTGGTGGCGGTCCGGGAAGAGGACCTCGGCACCGTGCTCGACCGGCTCGGCCGTGTTCCGCGCGAGCGGTTGATTCTCGTCCAAAACGGTTTTCTCGAGGTCGTCCACGGGGATCTCGGCCCGGTGACACGCGGTCTGATCTGGTTCACGTCGAAGGGAGAGTTCTTCGCTTCGCTGCGCCCCTCGCTGTTCCACGGACCGCTCGCGGAGGAGCTCGTCGGGCCGCTCGCCGCCGGCGGGCTCGCCGTCGAGTGCGTGGCCGGCCGAGAGGCGTTCCGGCGGGAGATGATCCTCAAGGGGATCTGGAACGCCGTCGTCGGTTTGCCGCTCGCCGTCCACGGCGTCACGCTCGGCGAGTATCTCCAGCGGTACGAGGACGAACTCGCGGCGCTGCTCGAGGAATCGGCCGCCGCCGCGTCCGCGGAGTATGGGGTCACCGTCGGCGCCGGCGACGCCCGCGCCTGTCTCGCGCGCACCACGGGGCCGATTCAGTGGGTCCGCGGCGGCGTCAAGGCGATCCCGTGGCGAAACGGCGCGATCGTCGAAATGGGTCGCCGCCACGGCGTTCCGACTCCGGTCAACGAGCGCCTGATCCGCGCCGCGGAAGCTTCTTGAGGGACGGCCGGCAGGCGCGCCTGGAAAAGGACGCGCGCGGATCGCCGAGCCGATCCTTCCCCTTCGGTGCTCGCGGGCCCTGGCCCAGCCCGAAAGAAGCGCTCGCGGGGTCCGCGTCCCCGGCGCTCCCGAAGGGAAAGGGAGGTGCACCTCCGTTGGTGCGCTTGCCCGTCGAAGCCGTAGGAAGTTCGGAGGGCGCGAACCACTCGCCTCCCGCGGAGTGAGGCCGAAGCACCCTTCTTTCGTCGAGTTGCGCAGCGTTTCGCACCATTGAGGGTGCACCTGTGAAAGGGAGCGTTTCCACGATCCGCCGCCGGAGAACCCGCTCCTCTCGGACTCCGCTGTCCCGCGGCGGCCGGGGGAACACGGCGAGCGAGCCCCGCGAAACCCGCGCCTCGCGGCCGATCCAGTGGCTCCGCGCGGTGGCCACGGCGTTCATGCGTCGACCCTGGCGCTCGCGCCGGAGTGAGACCTCCCGACACCGGCACGGGGGCGCGCTGCAAGCCGCTCGCCCCCGGGGAGCGGGCGGGACGACGCACGGGGGCGTCTCGCCTCGCGGGTCTCGAGGGGCGGGTCTCCCGCCGCGGGGTGGAAACACCGCTGGTGCCACGGTGGGCCGCGGCGGGTCCCGGGCGGGACACCGGCCCCGCGCGTAGGGCAAACCGCGAGCGATCAGGGGTGCAAGGCGCTCACAGCGTCACCTTCTGGACGCGGCTGCCGGGTACGATGGCCACGGAGCCGTCGGCGAACCGGACTTGTGCCTTGTGGCCTCCGTCGTAGTCCTTCGCCCAGACCTCGACGGTCACGCGCTTGCCGTCCACGCGCCCCGGCCGCGTGCCGGGCTCGTCGAGACCCCGCCAGACGCGGACGAACGGATTGCGCTCGAGCTCGTGGGCCACGGTGCTGCTCTCGCCGTGACCGGGATGGATCTTCGTGTCCCCGGGCAAGGAGAGGATCGTCTCGAGAACGCTCCGCCGCAGGTCTTCGAACGTTGTGTGTCCGGGCGCCACCGTGCCTCCGACGGAGCCCTTGAACAGCGTGTCGCCGGTGAAGATCGCGTGCCCCGGCACGTGGACGCCGATCTGGCCGGCCGTGTGGCCCGGAATGGCGACGATCTCCGCGTGCCATCCCCGGAACTCGAACCGCCGCCCAGGTTCCGCGTCCTCCGTCGCCGTGGGGATGTGCGGCCGCTCGAGGCGGTGCGCCAGCACCGGCGCTCCGAGATTGCGGGCGAGGAATTCGTTGCCGGCGACGTGATCGTAATGGCGGTGGGTGGCGATGATCGCGACCACGCGGACCCCGTGCCGGCGGACCATCTCGAGGATCTTCGCCGGATCGGCGCCGGTGTCGATCAGGATCCCGCGCCCTTCCTCGCGGCCTGCGACCAGCCAGCTGTTGACCAGCCAACCCGGGTGTTGCACGCGGTCGACGATCAAGGAACACCCCCTCGGTCCCTATGCTAGCCGGTGACCCGGCAGTCCGTCACGGGTACGGTCTCCGTCACCGGCTCCGGGCGGCGTCCATTCGGGCCATCAGGGCCTCGATCTGTTCGTCCTCCGGAGCCAGTTTCCGGGCGGCCTCCACCACCTGGCGGGCTTTCTCGATCTGCCCCGCTTCGATCAGGCTCTCGGCGAGGGCGAGGCGCGGAGCCACGTTGTACGGGTCGTGCTCGATCGCCTTCTCGTAGGCCGCGCGCTCCTCTTCATCCTTCCCGAGCTGGGCGAGAACCTGGCCGAGCCGATACCAGGCGAGACCGTAGTCCGGGTGCACCCGGACCGCGCGCCGGAGCACGCGCTCCGCGCCGGGGAGATCCTTGGCGACGATGAAGGTCTGCGCGTACTGGAACAGGAGCGCGGGGTCGTCCGGCTCGATCTCGAGCGCCTCCTCCAGGAGCGTGCGGGCTTCCAGCGGTTTCCCGTCCGCCAGCAGGAAAAGAGCGCGGTCGTGCTTGTGGACCACCTCCACCCTGTCCTTGGGATCCGCACGATTGGGATCGACGGCGTCGTCCGCCTCGACCACCCGGCCCGTCCCCGCGTAGCCGAGGGTGCGGAGCGTCTCAAGCTCCTTCTCGGTGGCCCCGACCTGCGCGCGGCCGCGGGAGGCGGCTGCGGCCCGCGAGACCTCGGCCAAGAGCTGCGAGGTCAGCTCCCGAACCTCGCCGGGGCGCTCTCCGGCGAGATCGTGCATCTCCTCGGGATCGGCCTCGAGATCGTACAGCTCGGGACGAGGTGCCCGGATGAGCTTGCGGTGGCCCGAAAGATAGGCTTGAAGGCCCGACCAACCGAAGTCGAAACGAGGAAGCCAGCTTTCGGCGAACACGCCGCCGCGCTTCGGCATCGGGCCGCCGGCCAGTGCCGCGGCAAGGGACAGCCCGTCCGTTCCGGGAAGCGCCGGGAGACGGGCGAGCTCGGCCAGGGTCGGCGCGATGTCGGCGACGCTGGCCAGCTCCTCGATCACGGCGTGGCGGACGCCCCACGAGGGCCCGGAAACGATGAGGGGAACCCGGAGCACCTCCTCGTAGAGGAACAGGCCGTGCGTCTGCTCCCCGTGGTCCCCCAGGGCCTCGCCGTGGTCGCCGCTCACGACGACAAGGAGCCCGTCGGCACGCCCCAGCGAGGCGATCCCGTCGATGAGCCGCTTCAGCGCGGCGTCGGCCGCAGCCACCTCTCCCTGATAGCGGTCGTCGCGGAACCGCTCCGCGAAGGGAGGAGGCGGCCGGTACGGGCTGTGCGGCTCCCAGAGGTGCACCCAGAGGAAGGCCGGGCGTCCCTCCTGGTCCAGCAGCCAGGCGATGGCGCGGGAGACCGTCTCGCGTCCGGAGCGTTCGGCGTAGTGGACGACGATTCGGCCCACGTTGGCCGGGATCTCGGCGATCGCATCGTCGTAGCGCTGGAACCCCCGGGCGAGCCCGTGCCGGCGCTTGAGAACCGGAGAGGAGATGAAGGCGCCGGTCGCGTAGCCGGCCGCTTCGAATCGTTCGGCGAGCGTCGGGATCTCGGGCGGCAACGCGAAGGTGCCGTTGTTCCGCACCCCGTGGGCCGGCACGCTGCGGCCCGTCATGATCGAGCTGTGCGCGGGCAGCGTCAGCGGGGCGGTCGTGTGGGCCGCCGCGAAACGGACGCCGCGGGCCGCCAGCTCGTCGAGCATCGGGGTCCCCGCGTCGGCGCGGCCGTAGCAGCCGACCCGATCGGCCCGCAGGGTGTCGATCGTCACGAGGAGAACGGTCGGCGGTCCCCCCGACCGCGGGGGACCGATGCGCGTTCCCCCGCAAGACGCCGCGACGACCAGCGCGCCGCCTCCGAGACGCGCGACGCCGCTCCTGAGCGCGATTCCGATTCGCTGCCGTGACATCCCCACCTCGCCTCCCGCGAACGCCGACCCGGAACGCCCCGGGGCGTCCCCACCCGTGCCCGGAGGCCCTATTCTGGCAGCCGCCGCCTCCGCCGACGACCGGCGCGGGGCGGCCCCGGCGCCGGGGCTCGGGAGGAGGCGGTGCGCCGCCGGTGCCGGGCCTGCCCGCCGGACCTTCGGGCCGGCGGCGCGCCCTCGGAGCCCGGCGCCCGCGGCAGGCACGGGCGAACGCCCATCGATCAACCAGGGAACGCAGGCTCCGCCGCGGAGGTCCTCACCGATCGGCTTTCTACGAGGAGCGAGGAATTCCGGATCGCTCTTTCGGGAAACCCTTTCGCCCGAGGCGCGACCCGCCACCCGGCGACGCGGCCCGCGGGGAGGGCCGGGGCCCCGCCGAGTCGGCCCGGGCGGCCGGTCCCGGCGCGGCGTCCCGACCGCTGCGCCCGCTCGCCTCCCCGAACCGGGGCCTGGCGCCCCCGCCCGCCGAGGCGGGCGGCCACCGCCCTGTCCACCGCCAGAAAAGGGGTCCCGCCTCGACCGGCACCCGCTCCCCGGATGGTGGGCGATGCCGCCCGACTCGATCGAAGACCGTCTCACTTCGGCCCCGGCTTCGCGCGATGCGAGCGGCCCGCGACGCCAACCTCTTCGCATTCATCGACTTGGATGAAAATGGGGACCTTTGCCCAAGAACCTCGCGTGGGTCGGGACGTGCTCTTCGATCGGGCGACACTCCGCGCAATTCGATGAACGGTTTGGACCGATCCTCGGACATCGATCCCCTTGAACCGGGACCTCCGATCTTCGACCTTCCGGCGACTCCGGCGGAAAAACGCACCGCGGGGGATGCAATCCGCTTGGAATTGGGAGGTGCACCCTCGATGGTGCGCTGCGTCGGCCAAGTCGATGAAAGACGGGCCCCTGGCGCCGATTTCAGCCAAAGCGCGCGGTTCGGCACGCCAACCGCAGAGGGCTCATCGAGTTGCGACGAAGAAACGCACCATCGGGGATGCACCTCGCTTAGAATGGCGGTGATGCGCTGGCGTCTCCGGCTCCTGTTTCTCCTTCTGGCCGCCGCGACCGGGGCGGCCCCTCTGACCGGAGCGGCCGCCGAAGGCCCGCCGGAGGCGCCCGGCGACCGGTCGCACGCCAGCCGGAGCGCGGCGACCCCCTCGCCCCCGCCCCCGGGATCCCGGGCAGCTCCGCTACCCCACGGGGTCACCCTCCTCGGGCGGGCTCCCGAGGTCGAAGAGCGCGTGGTGGTGAGGGTGCCGCGCCCCGACCGCGCCGGCCCCGCCGACGCGGAGGCGGCCACCATCGGCCCGGGACCGGCCTCGCAACTGGCGGTTCTGGAGGGGACCCTGGCCGAACCGGGACCGGCCGCTCCCCCCTGGAGCCGTTGGACGCCCGAAGAATCGCTCGAGCGCACCGACCCCGAGGCGCCCTATCCGTGGCATCGCGTCCGCTGGGCCCCGCTTCCGTCGTGGTTCGAGTGGCGGCCGACCGACGACCTGGTGCACACCTCTCCCGACCGGCCCTACCCCTGGAACGTCGTGGAGTGGCCGCAGACCGGCGTTCCCTGGCGGTGGCATCCGGAAGCGGGGCGGTGACGGCGGGGGCGTGAGCACGAGACCGCCGGCAGGTCCGGGGCGCCGGTCGCGCTGGTCCTCGCACTGGACCGTGCTCGCTTCCCTGGCATCGGGCATCGTTTGCGGCGTGCTCCTCGGCCGTCTCGGAGCCCATCCGCCGGCCCCCGCAGCCGCCTTGCTGGGGCTGTTCGATTTCGTCGCCGAGCTTTTCCTCCGGCTGCTCAAGATGCTGGTGGCGCCGCTCGTGCTCTTCTCGATCATGGCCGGGGTCTGCGCCGTGGGGGATCCGCGGGAGCTCGGCCGCATCGGCGGGCGCACGTTCGCCTACTACATCGTGACCAGCGCGCTGGCGATCCTGACCGGGCTCGCGCTGGTCAACCTGATCCGCCCCGGCGTCGGAGCGGAGCTGCACATCGGCGAGATCCCTCCGGAGATGCCGGGCCACGCGGAGGGGATGCTGGGCATTTTCAAGCGGCTGGTTCCGGACAACGTCTTCAAGGCCCTGGCCGAAGCCGACATGCTGCAGATCATCACGTTCGCCCTGCTGGCCGGTTTTGCGCTCACGCGGCTTCCGGAGCGTCACCGCCGTCCCCTGGCCGATCTCGTGAACGGTGCGTTCGAACTGATGACGCGGCTGGCCGGGCTGGTGCTCGGCGTGCTTCCTGTCGCGGTGTTCGCGCTGGTCGCCCGCGTCGCCGCGCGCAGCGGGGGCGAGGAGGTGCGCCCGCTCGTGCTGTACATGCTGACGGTCGTCGGCGGCCTCGCGATCCACGGGCTGGTCACCCTGCCGCTCGTCCTCCGTCTGTTCTCGGGAACGAGCCCGGCCGTCTGGGCCCGAACGGTGGCCCCGGCGTTGATGACCGCCTTTTCCACCTCCTCGTCGAGCGCGACGCTCCCCGTGACACTGGAATCGGTCGAAGAGCGAGGTGGCGTCCCCAACCGCATCGCGTCGTTCGTGCTTCCGCTGGGGGCGACGATCAACATGGACGGCACGGCGCTGTACGAGTGCGTCGGCACGATCTTCCTCGCTCAGTACTACGCCACCGCCTCCGGATACGAGCTGACCCTCGGGCGCCAGCTCGTCGTCGTCATCACGGCTCTGCTCGCCTCGATCGGCGCCGCCGGCATCCCCTCCGCAGGGCTGGTGATGATGACGATCATCCTCAAGGCCCTCGATCTGCCGCTCGAGGGAGCGCTCCTGATCCTGGCCGTCGACCGCCCGCTCGACATGCTGCGAACGGCGACCAACGTGTGGTCCGACACGGTGGGCGCCGCGGTGGTCAGCTCCATGGAAGGCTCTCCCCCCCGTCCCGCCTGAATCGTTCCCGAGCCGGAGGGCCGCCCGGCGGGTCCGTGTCCCCCTTCCTCGCAGCGATCCCCAACGGCGGCGCCGGCGCGCTTCGCCAGGACCGTCCGCGCTCCTGGATCTCGAAACAGCCGCACGGCGATCCGAGCGTCTGCGGAGCCGCGCCCGCCGCGCCGATCTCCCGCGCTACCGGCTCAGGAGCCCGCAGCGATGGCCGCGCCCCCGGAAGGCCGGCCGCTGCCCGCACGCCCACCACCCGCGAAGCGGCGCCGCCTTTCCCGCGTGGGGAGCCGAGCAGCGGCAACCCCGGTTGGCGCACCGCCGGGGTGGACCGGCCTGCCCGCCGGTCGGTGCTCCGGGCATTCCGGCAGAGGTGCACCAGCGACGGTGCGAAACGCCCCGCGACCCGTTCGAGACGAGACACTCGGGCCCAACTGCGCGCGAAGCGAGCCGCTCCGAACCGCAACCTCGAAACGTCGGAGGTGCTCCCTCGATGGTGCGAAACGCCGCACAACTCGATGCCCGATGAAGGTCTCGGCGCTTTCTCGCGGACATCGAGCCGTTTCAGGCTTCGACCCCAGGACGTTGAGTGGCTCGAAAGCGCCGACGCGCCATCGGGGATGCACCTCCCAAAACCTGGGGGGTGCTCCCTCGATGGTGCGAAACGCCGCGAAACTCGATGAGAAGACAAGACTTCGGCCCGGTGTCAGGGCCTCGATCCATTCGAGACCGGATCCTTCGACCCTCCAACGACCTCGACGGAACAATGCAACATCGGGGATGCGCTTCTCGAAACGTGCGATCGCTTCGATCGGGAAGCGCCGTCGCGGATGCACCTCCCACTCCCCGCGCGGACCGGAACCCCGCTCCCCCGTCACGCTCCCGCCGATCGGGAGGCCTTCACGAGGAACCGGGCGCGGCGGGGCGCGCAGGGGAGCCCGAGCCGGAGCCGCGGCGGTCGGCCGCCAGCAACAACGCCGCCACCGTCTTCGCGTCGTAGATGCGCCCGTCGCGGACCGCCGCGAGCGCCTCCGCGAACGGCAGCTCGACGATCTCGAGGACCTCGCTCGGCTCGAGCGCTTGGGAACACGGCTCCAGCTCGTGACCCTCGTAGAGCCAGATCACTTCGTCCGTGAAACCGGGGGTCGTCAAGATGCGGCCGAGCGGCTCGATCCGGTGGGGGCGCAGGCCGATCTCCTCGCCGCACTCGCGGGCGGCGCACGCGGCCGGATCCTCGCCGGGATCCAGCTTGCCCGCCGGGACCTCGAGCAGAAAGCCTCCCGCGGCATGGCGGTACTGCCGGACGAGGACGATCGCCCCGTCCCCGCGGAACGGCACCACCGCCGCCGCACCGGGGTGCCGGATCGTCTCCAGCTCCGTGACGGCGCCGCCGGGCAGACGCACCCGGTCCACGTCGATCCGAAGGATCTTCCCCTCGTACACGCGGCGCTTGGCGAGAAGTTCGGCGCGGTCACTCATGCCGCCTCCGATCCCGGGAACAGGTCGAGCAGACGCTCGAACGAGCCGTCCTGGACGACCGCGTCCGCAAGCTCGACGAGCCCCGGATCCTTGGGATGATAGGCGACCGCGAAGCCGGCCGCGCGGAAGGCTGCGCGGTCGTTCCAGCTGTCGCCCACGAAGGCGATGGACTCGCCCCGCACGCCAAAATCGCGCGCCACGCGCGCCAGGCCGTCGGCCTTCCCCTCGACGTCGTAGGGCGTAGGCTCGAAGCCGGCGATCCGCCCCTCTTCGTCGAAGAAGATCCTGTTGGTGTAAACGTGGTCGAAGGGAAAGTCGCTCAGCAGCAGCTCGAAAACCAGGTCGAGCGTTCCCGAGACCACCGCCGTGCCGTAACCACGTCGCTTGAGCTCAGCGACCGTCTCGCGAGCGCCGGGCACGACCGTCAGCTCGCGGCGGATCAGAGCCTCGATTTCGCCGCGCCGGGCCCCGTGCGCCTTCCAATCGAGGATGTCGAGCGTCACCCACTCCGGGTAGCTGATCAGCCCCTCGCGGAAGGCGCGGAAACGGCGGCGGTTGATCTCGTCCCCGCCGTGGTAGTGGGCGTTGATGATCTGCCAGATCGTGCGGCCCTCCGGCTGCCGCACGAGCGTCCCGTCGACGTCGAAGCAAACGACGCGCACATCGCGCCCGGTTGTCGCAGTCATCGAACCTCCGGCGCAGATTGTACGCGAAGCGGTCAGATTCGACTCCCGCCCGGCGCGGGCCGTTGGCCGGGGCGGGACCCCGGCCATCCGGGTCGAACTCGTCAGTTGAAGGCGACGGTGAGGGTATCGTTGGCAGAGTTCACGTCGGTAGCACCGGAGACTTCGACGGAGAGCCGGAAGATGTCGCCATCGTGCACGCCCTGCAGCGCGATCGCTCCCGACTCGAGAACGGACATGCACTCTCGATAGCCGTCCTTGCCGTCGCAGTTTTCCGCCGTCGTCCTGCAGGAACCGCTCTTCCCGCCCACGCTGCAGGTTCCCGTGCACGACTGGACGTGGCAACCGCGCTTGCAACTCGAGACGCTGCTGGAGATCAGCCCGGAGTGGGAGTCCTGCCAGACCGTGGCGATGGGAACCCCGTCCCGGAGTTGGACCAGTTCGACGTGGATCGTGTAATCAGCTTGTGCCTCGTCGTGCCAGACCCCGTACGTCGCGTTGACTCGAAGTTCGCCCTCGACGACTTCGAATTGAATCGAATGGGCGCTGACATCGACATCTGCAAAACCCGGGGGCACGACACATGCGGCCGTAAGCGCAGCGAAAACCATTGCTCTTCTCATCGCTGAGCTCCTCATTGAATCGTGACAGACAGCGAGTTGTTCGAGGTCTCATCACCCCGCAGGCTTGGAGAAGGCGTGATGCTGAAGGTGACGACGTCGCCGCTGGCGAGCTGGATGGTCGACGACGGCTTGCTATCGGATCGCGAACAGGTGCACCCGTCTTGTGCCTTGTCTCCCCGCGGTCCGGGGCGCAGATTCGGGGCCCACCGGCAGGATCCCTCGAAGACCGTCGGACCGGAACCCACCATGTAGTGGCAGGCTCCTGCTCCGTGTGTGCCGCTGCACACTTCGTCGCAGGCGTCAACAGGATGCACCGTCTCGGTCACGTCCAACGGCACTGAGATGACCTTGCCGGCACGTTTCTGGGTGACGAGGAGGGTGTAGCCGAACTCTCCTTGGTCGGCGCCCCATGCGACCTCGTAGCCGACCTCGACATGGAACTTGCCGGACGGATCCCGCACGATCCTGATCGACTCCGCCTGCACGTCGCCGCGCGCGAATGCGGGTCGCGGGACCAAGAGGAGGAGGGAGATGACCGCGGCCACACCTCTAGCTAACTTCTCGGGAATCACTTCATCGGACCTCCCCTTCAATGAGCACACTTAAGCAATTCTTCGGGGGGTGGGTCGGTCAACCCCCACTCCTGAGGGCATCCTCAACGACGCGACTCGGCGCGCGACTCCAAGGAAGAGAGGACTTGTCTGGGATGAGACCGCTCAGGCGGAGCGGCGACCGCAACTCAGGAACGGTCAACGAGTTGGGCTGGGTTGTGCACCTTGGCGGATGGACCTCGCGTCATACGAGAACGACCTGTCGCGCCGCCATGGCCGCAACGGGCGTCCCGTGGAAAAGGCATCCCGAATCGTGCGACCGGCTTCGCCAAGTCGCCCGGCCGACACGAGGATCGCGCGACGGCACCGGTCCGTTCGAGGCTTTCGGCCCGAATGGATTGTTCGCGAGTGGGTTCGCGGGCAGCGTGCACCGTTCCGGGTGCATCTCTCATCACATGTGTGGAACGCGCCGTGCAACGGGGCTGCGCGCGCCCGGAGACACGGTCCCGATCGCGCGCCGGCCAGCGCCCGCTCAGCGCCCGTCGATGACGAGGAAAGCCCAGTTCGCGAGCACGGCGGCGACCGCAAGGAAGAGCGTGCCCCAGCGAGCGGATGGCGTGAGAAGAGCGATGCGCGGGCGGGGTGCGCGGAAGATCCACAGGGCCAGCGCGACGGGGGCATAGGCACCGGTTGCCAGGATTCCCCCGATCAGGAGCGGGTTCATTCGCAACGCACGGAACGGATCGCCGTGCGCGACGGCGAGCAGGCCGCGCGTGATGCCGCAGGTGGGACAAGGCCAGCCGGTCCAGGCGTGAAACCGGCAGACACCGGCGAAGCCGGCGAGCAGGTCGAGCGGGAGGGTCCACATCCCCAGGATGGCCAGCAGACCGACCACGGCGATCACCGGCTCGAGATCGGAAGTCGGATGCTCGGCCGGCAGGAGCCTGAAACGGACGCCGCCCCAACCCCACTCCGCGAGCGGTGCCGGCCAGCGCCCCTGCTCCACGCGACTCTCCGGCAACCCGGCCGCGCTCATCCGCCACCCCCGTTCTGCGGCCGCTCTCGCCGGCGTCGCAGCAGGCGCTCGATCAGGCCGCGGGCTTCCTCTCCGGTGGCATCTTTCGTCAGCTCTTCCCGGAGCGCGTCGGCCAGGTTGTCGTCCACGAGCCCGGAAGCGTCGACGCCGATCGCCGGTCGGGTCACGGTGCCGCGAACCCGCAGGGGAACGACCAGGCGTCCCTGGGGATCGAGAAGCCGCCTCAGCGCCGGCCGTCCGGCGACGATCTCCGCACTGGCCTCCGCCGAAAGTGCGCCGGTGAGATCGAGTGCGATCCCGCCGTCGCGCGGATCGAAACGCCCGCGGCCGGATGCCGTCAGCCGACCCACCTCGATTTCGAAAGGCGCCAACCGCCACGGGATCTCTCCGAGATCGACCGCAGCGGCGAGGCGGTCCACCAGGCGCCGCGCCTCGGGAGGAGCGGGCGGCGCCTCGGGACGGCCCTTCAGGAACCGCTCCAGCAGGCCCGCCTTCCGCGCCACCTCCTCGAGGCGGGCTTCCACGGCCCTTCGCACCGCGGCCTCGAGATCCCACCCCGGTGCCGAGATCCCTGTGGCCGCGGCGCGGGCGGTCCCCGACAGCGCCGCGAGATCGTTCGGACCACGTTGGAGATCGAGCTGGACGTTGGCCCGCAGGTCGAGCGGTCCGGAAACCTTCCCCGCCACTCCCGGGAGCATCGGCGCGAGGAGGCGTCCGAGCTCGGCCCCGCCGACCCGCCCTTCGAACCTGACCTTGCCGGGACCGGAGAGCGCCTCGACCCGGGCTGAGCCGGTCAGCGAGCCGCCGGCGACCTCGCCCTCGTCGATCCGGATCCGCAGCTCGCCGTCGTCCGCCAGGTCGAAACGAAGCGCCACCTTCTCCACCGGTGGCAGCGGATTCCCGAGAACTACGCGCTCCGCCGAGAGGGTGCCGGAAGCCCTCGCCTCCCAGTCGGAGTCGCCCCCGGACAGTTCCGCGACGAGGGACGCGGTCCCCGGCGGCTCGATCGCGATCGGCAGCGGGAAGAGGCTGCGCACCAGGGCCAGCGCGTCCTCCAGCGGCGTCGAGGGGAGCCTGGCCGTCAGCCGCGGCTCGGCGTCCAGGCGCCCTTCGATTCGAATCCGCGCGTCCCCTGCAGCCAGTTCCCCGCGCGCCAACGACCAGCCTTCCGCCTCGGGGACGAGATCGAAATCGAACCTGGCCCGCTCGAGGGGCGCCTCCCCCGTCTCCAGGCCCAAGCCGTCCCCTCGAAGAGAACCGCTGATCCGGAAGTCCGGCGCGATCTCGACGGAACCGGACAGCATGCCCCCCTCCCGCACGCGAAGGGGTCCCAGCCAGCCCCGGAGGACTTCGGTTCGCAGCGCCTCGATGTCGATCCGGAACCCCCTCGCGGCCGTGCCGTTCCACTTGACGCGCCCGAGTCCACCGGCAGCGTGGGCCGTGCCCCAGAAGCGGCCCGTCTCGGGCATGATGACCGCGGCGACATCCTCGAACGCCACTCGAGCCGGCGGGTCCGCGGTCCGGTCCTCGAGCGCGATCCGGCCACCCTTCACTTGGATCTCGTCGATCCGGATGCCGGGCTCGGAACCGGCGGACGCGGGCACGGCGGCCGGGAATGCCCAGCCGCGGTCCGGATCCCGCCGCACCAGATCGATCGCCGGTCGGTCGATCTCGATCCGCCGCACGATCAGGTCGCCCCGGAGCAGGGGCCAGAGTTCGGCTTCGACCGCCAGCAGGGCGACGTCCGCCCGTGTCTCCCCGCCCGGGGCGCGCAGCGTCACGGGGCGCGCCGTCAGGGCCAAGCCCCGCCACAGCGAAAGCCGGAGATCCCCCAGTTCCGCCCGCCACCCGGTCGCCTCGAGGACAGCCCGTTCGATACGCGGCCGGTAACGCTGGACGTCGACCAGCCGCACCGCGAGGAGGACACCGGCGGCGAGCAGGACGGCCGCTGCCGCGACCGCGATCAGAAACCGCCGCATCCCGCGCGAGACAGCCATCGGC